>NZ_KV818088.1:0-521 GCF_001814835.1 Streptococcus sp. HMSC072D07 | reverse complement strand
ATGTGTTTCACCAAGGCCGTCATCTGCTCTTCTTTATCTGTTAGGTAGAGAAGATTGCCTTTAGCCAGGTTCCATATAACAGGTTCAACTGTCTCCAAGTCAAGTCCTAATGGCACAAGTCCGTGTTCATAGGCAGTCTGCACGCTTGCTCGGCTATAGAAGTCTTTCTCGGTCAACTCCTCTGGCACCATCGGGATGGCACTTGGGCGCTGTCCGGTCCAGGCTTCTTGGAGGGAAGCGACTGCTTGGCGCAGGTTGTTGAGGACTTGAGTATCATTGGCTCCATAAACTGGGAGAGCCAGCTGGATGACATCTACCTCTTCACGCTTCATAAGGGCACGTCCCTTGATGTCTTCCATGGTCATGGCAAGGGGCGTAGAGCCCACGATAGCTCGCACTTCACCTGCCTCATTCTGTGGTAGGCTCAACTGGTGCTTGAAGTTCGAGTAGAGTTGAGCACGAAGGTTGGTTTGACGACCGGCTGTCACTAAGAGGTGAACCCCGATACTGAGACCTTCACG
>NZ_KV818087.1:0-238 GCF_001814835.1 Streptococcus sp. HMSC072D07 | reverse complement strand
GTTCCCTTCAGCCGGACTTGGGTAATCCTCCATTATTTACAATGGACCTTGTAGGACTTGAACCTACGACCACTCGGTTATGAGCCGAGAGCTCTAACCAGCTGAGCTAAAGGTCCAACAAGATCAATATAGCGGCGAAGGGGATCGAACCCCCGACCTCCCGGGTATGAACCGGACGCTCTAGCCAGCTGAGCTACACCGCCATGAATCGGGAAGACAGGATTCGAACCTGCGACAC
>NZ_KV818086.1:223639-250476 GCF_001814835.1 Streptococcus sp. HMSC072D07 | reverse complement strand
GTAATCTCACCAGATGGCACCGTCACCTTTACTCCAGAGGCAGACTTTGTAGGGCAAGCCAAAGGTGTGAAAGTGATCCGTAAAGATCGCAATGGAAATATCATTTCAGGATTCTATACTCCAACCGTAGTAGAACTTCCTGTCGTTGAAAATCCAGAACAACAAGATATTACAGAAGAAAGAACTGCTAAAACTCTTCCAAATACGGGTTCTGAGGAGACATCTCACTTGACAGCTGGTCTATTGGCTGCTTTATCAGGTATGGGATTGATTTCTCTAGCTCAAAGAAAGAAATCTGAGGAAGAATAATTAGTAGCGAAAATCATCTAGTAAGTTGTTTTAGATACTTGATTGAAATGATTACATTCATCGCTATCTAAGAAGATGTCAGTCTAACAGAAAGAGAGAACCAATTGGTTCTCTCTTTTTGGTAATTGGTTTGAAAATCGTTTAATTATTTTGCATCAATTGTTCACTATCCTGCTAAAGTGGTATAATAAAGTTATACGAGGAGGCTAGACTTTGATTTATATAATTGGTTTTACTTGTTTTTTACTTTTGATGTTACTGTTTTCTCGTCTCATTCAGCAATCAAAGAACCCTTCGGGCTTTCTAGGAAAACGAATGATGAAATTGTGGAATAGAGCCTATCTCCCCATGTTTGTATGGGCAATTCGTCATCTGGATAGGACATTTTACCCTGCAATCTTAGATGTAGGAGTTGGGAATGGCCGTTCAACCATCCAACTGAAAGAAACTTTTCCGCAAAGTACTATAACTGGAATTGATATTTCAGATGTAGCAATAGCTCAAGCCAAACAGATAGAGATAACTAATATAAATTTTGAACGAAGAGACGTTAGGGATACAGGCTTTTCTGATGAAAGTTTTGATTTAATCACAGCTTTTCAAACTCATTTTCATTGGCAGGATCTAGAGGCTTCTTTTATGGAACTTCGAAGAATACTCAAATCAGACGGGATGCTCTTACTGGCTTGTGAATATAACAAGTTGTCTTACTTTTTACCAGAGGTCCAAAGCGAAGAAGCATTTAGACGATTCTTGTTGTTAATAGGGTTTGAGCTTATAACTAGTCAAAGAAAGGGAGCGTGGATCCTTTATAAAATTGTTAAACATTAATGGAGGTACAGTCATGAAACAATTATTTTTATGTTCATACTTTGCTGGAGTCAAAAAGCTTTTTAGCGATTATGCAAAGGAAAAGAATCTAGAAAATAAGGTTTTATTTATTCCTACCGCTGGGAACAAAGAGGATTATACTGCCTATATCGATGAGGCTCAGCAAACATTCAAAGATTTAGGATTTGAGATAGAGGTTCTAGATATTGCTTCTTGTGATCGAGAAACTGCACAGGCAAAGATTTTCCAAAGCAAAATTCTTTATATCTCTGGCGGGAATACCTTTTATTTATTGCAAGAATTAAAGAAAAAGCAACTCCTATCTCTTATCAAAGAACAAATAAGAGATGGGCTGATCTATGTGGGAGAATCAGCAGGGGCTATCATTACCGCCAAGGATATTGACTACAATAAGCTCATGGACGACAAGACGGTAGCGAAAGAGTTATCGGATACAACGGGATTGGATGAAGTGGATTTTTACATCCTTCCACATTATAGTGAGGAGCCTTTTACTGATAGTAGCAAGAAGACCTTTGAAACCTATAAAAATCAGCTCGACTTAATGCGAATGAACAATTCACAAGCTGTTATTGTAAATGATAAAGAAATAAAAGTTGTTTCTGAACAGGATTAAAATAATTTTTTTCGCTATTATGACATCTATTCTAATACGTTGTTCCTTTTAAAAAGAAAAGGGAAGATAATATAAGTTTATGTCAGTTTTCCCTTGACAAATATTCATTTTGCGTGTAAAATGGAATAGATCTTGAACTTGAAGGGAGTGAAAAAAATGTCTAAAACAGTAGTACGTAAGAATGAATCTCTTGACGATGCACTTCGTCGTTTCAAACGTGCGGTTACTAAAGCTGGTACTCTTCAAGAAACACGCAAACGTGAATTCTATGAAAAACCTTCTGTAAAACGTAAACGTAAATCAGAAGCAGCTCGTAAACGTAAAAAATTCTAATTTGAAATAAAAGGCTAGACTTGTCTAGTCTTTTTTTGCATAGTATTTAGAGGAACAAATTCTTATGAAAGAGTATATAAAAGAATATCAAAAGATGCGTGAAAATCACTTGGAAGATTGGGGTTATTGTGCTGATCCGATAGATTGGAAGGAATTTGAAGAGTCAAACCAAAGAATTTTTGAAAAGTATTTGACCGATTCAAAAGTGTTGTCTGACAAGGTTTTAAGGGTAAAATTGTACAGTAGCTTATTGCTAGATGATATTAAATATTTTTCCTATTATGCGGCGTTTTTAGATGGGGATTATACACAGTTAAACAATGCGCTATGGCAAACAGGAAGAACTGAGTTGATGAGAGGCGGTTTGTTAGCAAGTGGAACCATTTACACAGATGGAATTTTGAAAGGCTTGTTTACCTCTTTTGCTTGTAACGATTTTTCAGCCATTCCATCATTCGTCCCCAAAGATTTACCCTTGTTGAAAGGAACTTATTATCCAGAAAATGTGATGAATCTTTTATACGCTCTTTATTATCAAGATGAAGAAAGATTATCCGAGTCTCTCTTGCGTGCACAACAGTTTTTAGAGAAGAAAAAACGAACTGGTATGGAAGAATTTTCTGTTAGGTATTTTATAAGTTTGGCAAGAAAAGATGCAGTTGCATTAAGTGAGTCCTTACAAAGTTTATGCCAAGCTTATCAGAGACGAGGTTACCCTTATGAAAAGATCGATAAGTGCTTTGCGGATGAGATTCATGGTCTATATCGATTGGTACGATTGTTTGACCATTCCTTGTTTGAAGAAGTCAGTATGCCGTCTCATAAGACTTTTTTGAAGGAGTTTGAAGAATGGCAAGTCCAAAATCAGTTTCCAAAAGGTCAACAGTTCTATACCTATCCTCAAGATATGGCTGATGCAAATAGAATACTAACAAAAGGTCTTCCAAGGATTTACTTAGAAAAATCTGGAAGGGACTTGGTGATAGACGTTGACCGATTTGCAGTAGATTTGTCTCGGTTGATTTAAAAGAGTACGAAAAGACTTCCTAGTCAAATCTTTTCCCAAGTAACATCAAATAAATACTGTAAATCCTGCAAAAAAAGGAAACTTCCACCTACAATTTGATATAATAGTAAGGAGAACTCGATTGAAGGAGGAAATTATGTCGGTTTTAGTAAGAGAAGTCATTGAAAAGCTCAGACTAGATATTGTCTATGGCGAAGGCGAATTACTTGAAAAAGAAATCAATACTGCGGACATTATGAGACCTGGTCTTGAAATGACGGGCTATTTTGATTACTATACACCAGAACGGATTCAGCTGTTAGGGATGAAGGAGTGGTCCTATTTAGTTGCCATGCCTGCCCAGAACCGTTATCAAGTTTTGAAGAAAATGTTTCTACCTGAAACACCAGCGGTTATCGTGGCTCGTGGCCTGGTGGTACCAGAGGAAATGTTGAGGGCTGCTAGAGAATGCAAGATTGCGATTTTAACCAGTCGAACAGCAACCAGTCGTTTATCTGGAGAACTTTCTAGCTATCTTGATTCCCGTTTGGCTAAACGTACCAGTGTGCATGGTGTCTTGATGGATATCTATGGCATGGGTGTCTTGATCCAAGGGGATAGTGGTATCGGTAAGAGCGAGACAGGTCTTGAACTTGTGAAGCGTGGACACCGTCTAGTAGCAGACGATCGTGTAGATATTTATTCTAAGGATGAGATGACTCTTTGGGGCGAACCTGCTGAAATCTTGAAGCATTTACTTGAGATTCGTGGAGTTGGGATTATTGATATCATGAGTCTCTATGGTGCAAGTGCTGTAAAAGATTCTTCACAAGTTCAGCTAGCAGTTTATTTGGAAAATTATGATACGCATAAGACCTTTGACCGTCTAGGAAACAATGCCGAAGAACTCGAAGTTTCTGGTGTAACGATTCCACGTATCCGCATCCCAGTAAAAACAGGACGAAATATTTCCGTTGTTATTGAGGCGGCTGCCATGAACTACCGTGCTAAAGAAATGGGCTTTGATGCGACACGTTTATTTGAAGAACGCTTGACAAATCTAATCGCTCAAAATGAGGTGAAACATGATTAATCCAGTCGCATTTGAAATTGGTCCCTTTGCTATTCGTTGGTATGCTTTGTGTATTGTAGCTGGTTTGGTTCTGGCAGTCTATCTTGCTATGAAAGAAGCTCCTAAAAAGAAAATTCTGTCAGATGATATTTTAGATTTTATTCTGATTGCTTTTCCAGTTGCAATTTTAGGTGCTAGACTATACTACGTACTCTTTCGCTTAGATTATTATCTGCAAAATCCAGGTGAAATCATCGCCATCTGGAATGGTGGTTTGGCCATTTACGGAGGTTTGATAGCGGGCGCTATTGTCCTTTATATCTTTGCAGATAGAAAGCTGATCAATACTTGGGATTTCTTAGATATTGCAGCACCGAGCGTCATGGTTGCCCAGAGTTTAGGGCGCTGGGGGAACTTCTTTAACCAAGAAGCCTACGGTGCAGCAGTAGATAGTCTGGATTATTTGCCGGGCTTTATCCGTGACCAGATGTACATCGATGGTAGCTACCGTCAGCCGACCTTCTTATATGAGTCGGTTTGGAATCTAATTGGATTTGCTTTGATTCTGATTTTTAGACGAAAATTGAAGGGAATCAGACGTGGTCATATCACTGCTTTCTACTTGATTTGGTATGGCTTTGGTCGTATGATCATCGAAGGGATGCGGACGGATAGTCTCATGTTCTTTGGTCTGCGAGTTTCCCAATGGTTATCAGTTATCCTTATCGGACTCGGTATTTTTATCATACTTTATCAAAATCGAAAGAAAGCCCCTTTCTATCATACAGAGGAGGAAAAATAAATGTTAGAAGTTGCATATATACTTGTTGCGATTGCTTTGATTGTCTGTTTAGTCTATTTGACAATCACAATTCAAAAAGCAGGTCGTATGATTGATGAGACAGAGAAAACCATCAAAACGTTGAGCTCAGATGTGAACGTTACCTTGCATCAGACTAATGAATTGTTGGTTAAGGTCAATGTGTTAGCAGACGATATCAATATCAAAGTTGCGACGATTGATCCACTCTTTACGGCGGTGGCAGACTTGTCTGAGTCAGTATCTGACCTCAACCAACATGCACGTGTTTTAGGCAAAAAAGCTTCATCTGCTGGTTCAAAAACCATTAAAACAGGTGCAGGCTTGTCAGCTCTTCGTGTCGCAAGTAAATTTTTCAAAAAATAAAAAAGGAGAAATCTTATGGGAAAACTATCCTCTATCCTTTTAGGAACAGTTTCAGGTGCAGCTCTTGCTTTGTTTTTGACCAGTGACAAGGGTAAACAAGTTTGCAGTCAAGCTCAAGATTTTCTAGGTGATTTGAGAGAAGATCCAGAATATGCCAAAGAGCAAGTCTGTGAGAAATTGACAGAAGTGAAGGAACAAGCAACGGACTTTGTGCTGAAAACAAAGGAACAAGTAAAATCTGGTGAAATTACTTTTGATAGTGTTCTTGACCAAGCCAAAACATGTGCTCGACAAGCGACAGAAGCGTCAAAGGAAACCTTTAACAATCTCAAGGAGCAATGGCAAGACCAGTCAGCAACTCCAGACGTTGCTGAAGACCAAGAAGAAATCATCATCGATATTACTGAAGTATAATGCATCACCATCTCTGGTTTTTGGAGATGGTGATTTTTATCTGCAAGCTTGTCTTTGTGGTATAATAAGTACTATGCAGAAAAAACCAACGTCCGCCTATGTGCATATTCCCTTTTGTACACAGATTTGTTATTATTGTGACTTTTCAAAAGTATTTATCAAGAATCAACCAGTAGATAGTTACCTAGAGCATCTGCTAGAGGAGTTTCGTTCTTATGATATCCAAAAATTGCGAACCCTCTATATTGGAGGTGGGACACCAACTGCTTTGTCAGCTCCGCAACTAGAAGTGCTCTTGGATGGCTTGACTAAAAACTTGGACTTGTCTGTCTTAGAAGAGTTGACCATTGAGGCTAACCCAGGAGATCTGAACGCGGATAAGATTGCGGTTTTGAAAAACTCGGCTGTCAATCGTGTTTCCCTAGGTGTCCAGACCTTTGATGACAAAATGCTGAAAAAGATTGGGCGCAGTCATTTGGAAAAGGATATTTATGAGAATATCGACCGCCTCAAACTGGCTGGTTTTGACAATATCTCCATCGACCTAATTTACGCTCTTCCTGGTCAGACCATGGATCAGGTCAAGGAAAATGTGGCTAAGGCCATTTCGCTTGATATTCCTCATATGAGCCTTTATAGCTTGATTTTGGAGAATCATACGGTCTTTATGAACCGTATGCGTCGAGGGAAATTGCCCTTGCCCAAGGAAGAGTTAGAAGCAGAGATGTTTGAGTACATCATTGCAGAACTTGAGCGAGCCGGCTTTGAGCATTATGAGTTTTCCAATTTCTCCAAGCCAGGCTTTGAAAGTCGCCACAATCTCATGTACTGGGATAATGCTGAGTACTATGGTATCGGTGCGGGTGCTTCAGGTTATGTGGACGGAGTTCGTTATAAAAACCACGGTCCTATTCGACATTATCTCAGTGCGGTAGAGGCAGGAGATGCTCGGATAACTGAAGAACGCCTGAGCCAAAAGGAGCAGATGGAAGAAGAAATGTTTTTGGGACTTCGCAAGAAATCTGGGGTTTCCATGGCTAGATTTGAGGAAAAATTCGGACGTTCCTTTGATGGACTTTATGGCGAGATCATCAGAGACTTGGTTCACCAAGGCCTTATGCAGATCTACGGTGATCGTGTCCGAATGACAAAGAGGGGTCTCTTCTTGGGAGACACTGTAGCAGAACGATTTATTTTGGAGTAGAACAATGGGCTTAACTTATCAAATGAAAATGAAAATTCCTTTTGATATGGCGGACATGAACGGTCATATCAAACTTCCAGATGTGATTTTGCTGTCCTTGCAAGTATCAGGTATGCAGTCAATTGAGCTGGGAGTTAGCGACAAGGATATGTTAGAACGCTACAATCTGGTCTGGATTATTACAGACTATGCGATTGACGTGGTACGTTTGCCTCGCTTTGCTGAGGAGATTACGATTGAAACAGAAGCCTTAACTTACAATCGTCTTTTTTGCTACCGCCGTTTCACTATCTATGATGAAGCAGGTCAAGAAATCATTCGCATGGTAGCAACCTTTGTTCTTATGGACAGAGACAGTCGTAAAGTCCATGCTGTCGAACCGGAGATTGTTGCTCCTTATCAGTCTGAGTTTGATAAAAAACTGATCCGTGGGCCAAAGTATGCAAATCTAGAAAACCCGTTCAGTAAAGACTACCATGTTCGTTTTTACGACTTGGATATGAATGGTCATGTTAATAACAGTAAATACTTGGATTGGATTTTTGAGGTTATGGGAGCAGATTTTTTGACCAAGTATATTCCAAAGAAAATCAATCTCAGATATGTCAAAGAAGTGCGACCAGGTGGAATGATTGCTTCAGCTTATGAACTCAAGGGACTAGAAAGCAAGCATGAGATTATCAGTGATGGGGAGATCAATGCTCAAGCTATGATTACGTGGCAAGAAATTGAAGGCAATTAGAAAGGACGATATGGCTTATAAAGGTTATTTAATTGATTTAGACGGAACCATTTACAAGGGGAAAGACCGAATTCCCGCGGGTGAGGCTTTTGTCCATGAGTTACAAAAAAGAGAAATTCCCTACCTCTTTGTGACCAATAATACAACTCGTACTCCTGAGAGTGTTCAAGAGATGTTGGCTCAGAATTTTAACATTAATACACCTCTATCAACTGTCTACACAGCGACTTTGGCAACCATCGACTATATGAACGACTTGGGACTGGAAAAGACAGTCTATGTCATTGGTGAAGCAGGGCTCAAGGATGCTATCCAGGCGGCAGGTTATGCGGAAGACAAGGAAAATCCTGCCTATGTGGTAGTTGGACTGGACTGGCAAGTCGACTATGAAAAATTTGCGACGGCGACTCTAGCCATTCAAAAGGGGGCTCACTTTATCGGAACCAATCCTGACCTCAATATCCCGACGGAACGTGGTCTCTTGCCTGGTGCTGGTTCACTAATTACACTTCTTGAAGTCGCTACACGGGTAAAACCAGTTTATATCGGAAAACCAAATGCTATCATTATGGATAAGGCAGTTGAGCACTTAGGTTTGAAAAGAGAAGAATTGCTCATGGTTGGAGACAATTACCTGACAGATATCCGAGCAGGGATTGACAATGGTATTCCAACTCTCTTGGTGACAACAGGTTTTACCAAGGCAGAAGAAGTAGCGGACCTGCCAATCGCACCAACTCATGTGGTGTCTAGCCTTGCGGAGTGGAATTTTGATGAGAACTAAACTGACTTTTTGGGGAAGTATGCTTTTTCTCCTTTCCATTTCTATTCTCTTAACCATTTATCTGGCATGGATTTTCTATCCTATGGAGATTCAGTGGCTGAACTTAGCGGATCGAGTCTATCTAAAGCCCGAAACCATTCAGTACAATTTTCATATCTTGATGAATTACCTGACCAATCCCTTTAGTCAGGTCTTAGAGATGCCAGATTTCCGTTCGTCAGCGGCTGGTTTACACCACTTTGCGGTGGTGAAGAATCTCTTCCACTTGGTTCAGCTGGTCACTTTGGTGACACTTCCAAGTTTCTATTTCTTTGTTAAAAAGATTGTCAAAAAAGGCTTTTTAGCACTATATCGTAAAAGTATCTTGACTTTAGTACTATTGCCTCTGATCATTGGGCTTGTAGGAGTGTTGATTGGTTTTGAGCAATTATTTACTCTGTTCCATCAGATTCTCTTTGTGGGAGACGATACCTGGCTTTTTGATCCAGCAAAGGATCGAGTTATTCTGATTTTACCAGAGACTTTCTTCCTCCATGCCTTTTTACTTTTCTTTGCCTTGTATGAAGGAATGTTTGGTTTCCTTCTTGCTAAAGCTTCAAGGAAAAAGTAGATAAAATTCTGTATTTTTAATAAAAAACGAGAGAAGTTACTCCACTCCCTATATATTGTTAGGTTATCCTAAAGATAAATTTGTAAAACAGGTGATTTTTACAGAAAACAGTCTATTTTCTATGAAAAAATAGGCTTTTTTTCTAAAAATACCTAGTCAAGCGCTTTATTTTTTTGTATAATAGAAATAGCAAGTATAGATTAAAGAAGAGAAAAGCATGATTACACTATTTTTATCACCGAGTTGTACATCATGTCGTAAGGCAAAGGCTTGGTTAGAGACGCATAAAGTGCCCTTTCAAGAGCATAATATTATGACTAGTCCTTTAACAAGAAAAGAATTACAACATATTCTTTCCTTGACCGAAAATGGTACTGATGACATCATTTCAACTCGTTCAAAAATCTTCCAAAAATTAGATATTGATGTAGAGAGTATCTCGGTATCGGAGTTGCTTCAGTTGATTGAGCAATATCCTAGTCTTTTGCGTCGCCCAATTATTATAGATACCAAACGCATGCAGATCGGTTTTAATGAAGATGAGATTCGTGCTTTTCTCCCTCGTAGTTACCGTAAACAAGAATTGAAAGAAGCAACATTGAGAGCTGGTATAGGATAGATGAACAAACAGTATAGTTACCCACTAGATTTGTCGTGGAGCACTGAAGAACTTGCTTCAGTGCTTTCTTTTTTTAATGATGTTGAAGCCGCCTATGAAGATAAGGTAGAAGCTAAAAAACTGCTAGAGTCTTACAAGGAATTTAAGTCAGTCGTTCCGAGCAAAAGTGAAGAAAAGCGCTTAGGTCGCGAATTTGAGACGGCTAGCGGTTATTCCTTCTATCATGCAGTTCAATTAGCAAAAGAAAAAAGAGAAGGGAAGATTTCTCTTGGAAACTAAATTTGAATTTGCCAAACAGATTGTGCAGGACGCTGCTGACTATATTTTGGCTCACATGAAAGAAGATTTGCAGGTTGAGCGCAAGTCTTCACCTACCGACTTGGTGACGCGTTTGGATAAGGAAGTTCAGCAACTCTTGGTTGATCGGATCAAGTCCTCCTATCCTGAGGACTTGATTTGCGCGGAAGAGGGTTGTTTACGTGCTGCAGTCGGTCAAGGTTGTGTTTGGGTGATTGATCCCATTGACGGTACCAATAACTTTGTCGCTCAGCAGGAAGATTTTGCCGTGATGTTGGCTTATTTTGAGGACGGTGTGGGCAAATTTGGTGTCATCTATGATGTCATGAAAGGTGATTGTTACCATGGTGGTGGTGCCTTTCCTCCTTGTCGTAATAATGATCCCTTACCGACTTTTAAAAGGAAACCTCTTCAAGAATTTTTAGTTGCCGGTAACTCAGGTATGTTTGAAACCAATGAGTGGGGTTTGGGTGATTTGGGTCGAGCAGCATTGGGTGTCCGTGTTTACGGCAGTGCGGCCATTAGTTTTGCCAAGGTTTTATCGGGTCGTCTTCTGACTTATATTACCTACTTGCAGCCATGGGATTACGCTGCGGCCAGTATCTTAGGGGAAAGTCTGGGTTATCGCCTTCTTACGGTATCGGGTGATCCCGCTGATTTTAAAACGCGTCAGCCTGTCATGATGGTGCCAATCGAGATGCAAGAAGAGATTCAGTCTTATATCTACGAAAGGAAAGAGAACTAAATGCAATTTCCAGAAGGATTTGTTGAAAAATATGAAGCGATACTAGAAGATGAGGCAAGAGACTTTCTTGCCTCTTTTAAACAGGAAGCAGTATCGGCTTTTCGGGTTAATCCCTTAAAAGAAAGTCAGTTGTCGTTTGCGGATGCTATTCCCCATACACCTTGGGGACACTATGGTAAGGTCTCAGGGAAGTCACCAGAGCACGTGACCGGTCTCGTTTATTCGCAAGAGCCTGCAGCCCAAATGGTGGCCCAGGTAGCTCAACCAAGTCCTGGCATGAAGATCTTGGACTTGGCAGCGGCACCAGGTGGGAAATCCACTCAACTAGCATCCTATATGGTTAATCAAGGAGTCCTTGTTTCCAACGAAATTTCAAGCAAGCGTGCTAAGATTTTAGTGGAAAATATGGAGCGATTTGGAGCCACAAATGTTGTCGTGACCAATGAATCTGCTGACCGCTTAGCCAAGGTTTTTAAAGGTTACTTTGATGTGATTGTCCTTGATGCACCTTGCTCGGGTGAAGGGATGTTTCGTAAGCAGCCCGATGCCATGGATTATTGGAGTACCGATTATCCTAGCCAATGCGCTAGTCTCCAAAGGGAAATTCTAGAAGATGCAGTGACCATGCTTGCTGAAGGTGGTCGTCTGGTTTATTCGACCTGTACTTGGGCACCTGAGGAAAATGAAGAAATCATCCACTGGTTGCTGGATACTTATGAATTTGAACTGCTTCCAGTCGAGCATGTGAACGGTATGGTAGCAGGAATTGATCTTCCTGAAACTGCGCGGATGTATCCTCATCATTTCAAGGGAGAAGGCCAGTTTGTTGCACACTTACAGTTTAAGGGACAAAATCCAGCACCTAAATTCAAAGCTAGCAAGAGCAATCTCAGTCGTGAACAGCTGGACTTGTGGCAAGAATTTGCCCAAAAACACTTACAGGTCAATCTAACTGGTATCTTGCAGACTTTTGGAGATCAGCTCTATCTCTTGCCAGAGATGCTACCTGATCTAGGGAAGCTCAAAATTGCCCGAAATGGGCTCCATCTGGGGACGTTTAAGAAGAAACGATTCGAACCAAGCTTTGCTCTGGGATTAGCCTTGAAACCAAGCCAAGTGAAACAAAGGGTCGAAATCAATGATGAGGACTTTGTAAAATATGTGGCTGGTGAGACTGTTCAATTGTCTGAAGCTCTACCAAATGGATGGTATCAAGTTGTGGTTCAAGGAAACGGATTAGGCTTTGCCAAAGTAACGGGAAATGTTTTGAAAAATTATTATCCAAAAGGGCTCAGATTCAGGTGAAAAAGCTAGTCAAAGAGCCTATTCTATGTTATAGTGGAAGTATGAGTTTTTTCTGATAGTCTTTCATTATTACTTATATTATACGATGGAATTTCCCGCTCCGAAGAATGTCTAGATAAAATAAAGCGGGACAATCATTGATGATAATTGGATGATCAGGACAAACGGAAGAAATCAGAACATTTATCATTATGTTCAAGGAGAATAACAGTGAAAAAAAGAAAAAAGCTTGTCATGTCTCTTGCAGCTCTTTTGATGGCAGGTTCTCTAGCAGGATGTGCTAGCTGGATTGATCGTGGAGAATCCATGACAGCCGTTGGTTCAACAGCTCTTCAGCCTCTTGTCGAAGCGGCAGCAGATGAATTTGGTTCTAGAAACATCGGAAAAACAGTCAATGTTCAAGGCGGTGGATCGGGTACAGGACTATCCCAAGTCCAGTCTGGAGCAGTAGACATCGGGAACTCTGACGTCTTTGCAGAGGAAAAAGATGGAATCGATGCTTCAGCTCTAGTAGACCACAAGGTTGCAGTGGCTGGTCTTGCTGTGATTGTAAACAAGGAAGTGGATGTTGAAAATCTCACAACCGAGCAACTTCGCAAAATCTTTACAGGTGAAGTTACCAACTGGAAAGAAGTTGGGGG
Source organism: Streptococcus sp. HMSC072D07 (assembly GCF_001814835.1). Lineage (GTDB taxonomy): Bacteria > Bacillota > Bacilli > Lactobacillales > Streptococcaceae > Streptococcus. The sequence continues at coordinate 237,741 of NZ_KV818086.1, read as the reverse complement.
CAAAGACCTGGCCATTTCAATCATCAACCGAGCAGCAAGTTCTGGTTCACGAGCGACGTTTGATACGGTGGTTATGAATGGTCAATCTGCTATGCAGAGCCAAGAGCAGGATTCTAACGGGATGGTCAAGTCGATTGTATCCCAAACGCCTGGAGCCATTTCTTACCTAGCCTTTGCCTATGTAGATGACTCCGTGAAAAGCATGAAACTGAATGGGTATGAGCCTACGTCTGAGAATGTAACGACCAACAACTGGCCTTTGTGGTCTTATGAACATATGTACACACTTGGTCAGCCAAATGAGTTAGCTGCTGAATTCCTGAATTTTGTCCTCTCAGATGAAGCTCAAAATGGAATTGTTAAGGGAATGGGCTATATCTCTATCAATGAAATGAAAGTCCAAAAGGATGCTTCAGGTACCGTTACAGCAGTAGAAGGAGGTCAATAATGAATCAAGAAGAATTATCTAAAAAATTACTCTCTCCTTCAAAGAACTCTCGCCTTGAGAAGTTTGGTAAAGGTTTGACCTTCACTTGCCTTTCTTTGATTGTTATCATTGTGGCGATGATTTTGATTTTTGTAGCCCAAAAAGGCTTGTCGACCTTCTTTGTCAATGGAGTGAACATCTTTGATTTCCTCTTTGGACAAACTTGGAATCCTTCAGGGAAACAATTTGGTGCTCTTCCGATGATTTTGGGTTCCTTTATTGTGACGATTTTATCAGCTCTTATCGCAACACCCTTTGCTATTGGTGCTGCAGTATTTATGACAGAAGTATCACCAAAGGGTGCAAAGATTTTGCAACCGGCCATCGAACTTCTTGTCGGTATTCCTTCAGTCGTCTATGGATTTATCGGTTTGCAAGTTGTGGTGCCTTTTGTTCGTAGCGTCTTTGGTGGAACTGGTTTTGGGATCTTGTCAGGGATTTTCGTTCTCTTTGTCATGATCCTACCAACTGTAACCTTTATGACAACAGACAGCTTGCGTGCTGTTCCTCGTCATTACCGTGAAGCCAGTTTGGCTATGGGAGCTACTCGTTGGCAAACCATCTGGCGTGTGACCTTGAAAGCAGCACGTTCAGGTATTTTCACTGCAGTGGTCTTTGGGATGGCGCGTGCCTTCGGTGAAGCCCTTGCTATTCAGATGGTTGTCGGAAACTCAGCAGTTATCCCAACATCTCTAACAACACCAGCTGCGACCTTGACTTCTGTTTTGACTATGGGTATCGGAAATACCGTCATGGGAACGGTGGATAATAACGTTCTCTGGTCACTGGCCTTAGTCTTGCTCTTGATGAGTTTGGCCTTTAACAGTGTGATTAAATTGATTACGAAAGAAAGAGGAAAGAAAAACTATGCACGCTAAGAAATTAGATAAACTTGCAACAGCTGTCCTCTATACCATCGCGGGTATCATCGTGACCATTTTGGCATCTTTGATTCTCTATATCTTGGTGAGAGGGTTACCGCATATCTCTTGGTCCTTCTTGACTGGGAAATCCTCCTCTTATCAAGCAGGTGGGGGTATCGGGATTCAGCTCTACAATTCCTTCTTCCTTCTGGTCATTACCTTGATCATTTCTGTTCCGCTATCTATGGGAGCTGGTGTATTCCTCGCTGAGTATGCCAAAAAAGGGCCTGTGACCAATTTTATTCGTACCTGTATTGAGATTTTGTCTTCTCTACCATCAGTCGTTGTGGGTCTCTTTGGTTACTTGATCTTTGTAGTCCAGTTTGAGTATGGATTTTCAATCATTTCAGGTGCCTTGGCCTTGACGGTCTTTAACCTGCCTCAGATGACTCGAAATGTTGAGGACAGTTTAAAACATGTTCACCATACACAACGTGAGGCTGGTTTGGCCCTCGGAATTTCTCGTTGGGAGACTGTGGTCCATGTCGTCATTCCAGAAGCCCTTCCAGGTATCGTAACGGGTGTTGTCCTGGCATCTGGCCGTATCTTTGGTGAGGCTGCCGCTCTTATCTATACGGCAGGACAATCCGCTCCAGCCCTTGACTGGTCTAACTGGAATATCCTCAGTGTTACCAGTCCTATCTCAATCTTCCGTCAAGCAGAAACCTTGGCTGTCCACATCTGGAAGGTCAACAGTGAAGGAACCATTCCTGATGCTACCATTGTATCTGCTGGTTCTGCCGCTGTGCTCCTCATCTTTATCTTGATTTTTAACTTTGGAGCACGCAAACTCGGAAGCTATTTACACAAGAAATTAACCGCTGCCTAAAGGAGAAGCCATGTCAAAATATAACTGGGATGAAAAGCATATCATCACCTTCCCTGAAGAAAAAGTGGCCCTCTCTACCAAGGATTTACATGTTTACTACGGTAAAAATGAATCCATCAAGGGCATCGATATGCAATTTGAAAAAAATAAAATTACAGCCTTGATTGGTCCGTCTGGATCAGGGAAATCTACCTATCTTCGCAGTCTCAATCGGATGAATGATACCATTGATATTGCCAAGGTAACAGGCCAAATCCTCTACCGAGGGATTGACGTCAACCGTCCAGAAATCAATGTCTATGAGATGCGCAAGCATATCGGAATGGTTTTTCAACGTCCAAATCCATTTGCTAAGTCTATTTACCGCAACATCACATTTGCTCATGAACGTGCAGGTGTTAAGGACAAGAAAGTACTTGATGAAATTGTCGAAACCTCTCTAAGACAGGCTGCCCTTTGGGATCAGGTCAAAGACGACCTCCACAAATCAGCCTTGATGCTTTCTGGTGGTCAGCAACAACGTCTCTGTATCGCTCGCGCCATCTCTGTCAAGCCAGATATCCTCTTGATGGATGAGCCTGCTTCAGCCTTGGATCCGATTGCGACAGCCCAGCTGGAAGAAACCATGTTGGAATTGAAGAAGGACTTTACCATCATCATCGTTACCCACAGTATGCAACAGGCTGCGCGTGCGAGTGACTACACAGGATTTTTCTACTTGGGTGATTTGATTGAGTACGATAAGACCTCCAATATTTTCCAGAATGCTAAGTTACAGTCAACCAATGACTATGTAACGGGACACTTTGGTTAGAAAGGAAACGGTATGTCAGAAGCGATTTTACAGGTGTCAGACCTGTCCGTTTATTACAATAAAAAGAAGGCCTTGAATAGTGTTTCCCTTTCTTTCCAACCTAAGGAAATAACGGCCTTGATTGGTCCTTCTGGATCAGGAAAGTCTACCCTGCTCAAAGCTATCAACCGCATGGGCGATCTAAATCCTGAAGTGACAACAACAGGATCAGTAGTCTATAATGGTCACAATATATACAGCCCCCGCACCGATACGGTTGAATTGCGTAAGGAAATCGGTATGGTCTTTCAACAGCCCAATCCCTTCCCTATGTCTATCTACGAAAATGTTGTCTATGGGCTGCGTATCAATGGAGTTAAGGACAAGCAAGTTCTAGATGAAGCAGTAGAAAAGGCCTTGCAACGTGCTTCTATCTGGGATGAAGTAAAGGATCGTTTGCATGATTCAGCCATTGGTCTCTCAGGTGGACAACAACAACGTGTTTGTGTTGCTCGTGTCTTAGCAACCAGTCCGAAAATTATCCTCTTAGATGAACCAACTTCAGCTTTGGATCCTATTTCTGCAGGTAAGATTGAGGAAACCTTGTATGGTCTGAAAGATAAATACACCATGCTCTTGGTAACGCGTTCGATGCAACAGGCCTCACGTATCTCTGATAAAACAGGATTTTTCCTAGATGGGGATTTGATCGAGTTTAACGATACGAAGAAGATGTTCCTAGACCCACAAAACAAGGAAACAGAAGATTATATTACAGGAAAATTTGGATAAGGAGTTGAATGATGTTACGATCTCAATTTGAAGAAGATTTGGAGAAATTGCACAACCAGTTCTATGCTATGGGACAAGAAGTGCTCTCGCAGATCAATCGTACAGTGCGTGCCTTTGTTACGCATGACCGTGATTTGGCAAAAGAAGTCATCGAAGACGATGCAGAAGTAAATGAATATGAAGTGAAGTTGGAAAAGAAATCATTTGAAATGATTGCCCTCCAACAACCTGTTTCGCAAGACCTTCGTACCGTCTTGACCGTTCTCAAGGCAGTGTCAGACGTGGAACGCATGGGAGATCATGCTGTGTCTATCGCTGAGGCGACTATTCGTATGAAGGGGGAGCAACGTATCCCTTCTGTTGAAGAAGAAATCAAAAAGATGGGACGCGACGTGAAAAACTTCGTCGAAGCAGCTCTAGATCTTTATCTCAACGGGTCTGTGGATCAAGCCTACGAAGTAGCAACGATGGACGAAAAAATCAACCATTACTTTGACAGCATTCGTGAATTGGCTACAGAAGAAATCAAGAAAAATCCTGAAGCCATTGTTACAGGACGCGATTACTTCCAGGTTATTTCCTTCTTGGAACGTATTGGAGACTACGCAAAAAATATCTGTGAATGGGTTGTTTACTTTGAAACAGGTAAGATTGTCGAACTATAAGAAACGGTTTAAATATACAGAAATAAGGCTGGTTAGAATAAATCAGTCTTCTTTTTTTATGAAAAGAATTGTTTTACAATCAAAATCTCTAAAAAGGTTGACAACTATTTTTAAAAGAGTTATAATTATTCAGAATTAACAGAAAGGTCGTTTATTTATGAAATTCAAGAAATGGATATTAGTTGTGTGTAGCATGCTTGCCAGTGTGGTTCTAGTAGCTTGCCAGTCAGGTACGGATAGTTCCCAGTCTGCTGTGGACGCTATCAAACAAAAAGGAAAGCTAGTCGTTGCGACCAGCCCAGACTATGCGCCGTTTGAATTCCAATCCTTGGTAGATGGTAAAAACCAAGTGGTTGGTGCAGATATTGATATGGCTCAAGCAATTGCAGACGAGCTTGGGGTTAAACTTGAAATCTCTAGCATGAGTTTTGACAATGTCTTGACCAGTCTTCAAACTGGAAAGGCTGACTTGGCCATTGCAGGAATTAGTGCTACAGATGAGAGAAAGGAAGTCTTTGACTTTTCAATCCCTTACTATGAAAATAAGATGAGTTTCTTGGTTAGAAAAGCTGATTTAGACAAATACAAGGATCTTACAAGCCTCGCAAGTGCCAATATCGCAGCTCAAAAGGGAACTGTGCCAGAAACCATGGTCAAGGAACAATTGCCAAATGCCCAGTTGACATCCTTGACCAATATGGGGGAAGCAGTCAATGAATTGCAGGCTGGAAAAGTGGATGCTGTTCATATGGATGAACCAGTTGCTCTTAGCTACGCAGGTAAAAACTCAGACCTTGTCGTTGCATCTGTTAACTTGACAATGAAAGATGGCGAAGCCAATGCCGTTGCTATTAAGAAGAATCAATCAGACTTGAAAGCAGTAGTCGATAAGGTTATCCAAAAACTGAAAGACGACGGAACCTATCAAAACTATCTTGAAAAGGCAGCGAAACTAACAGAAGTTGAACAATAAGAAAAAGCAGAGTTGGACTTTAATCCAATTCTGCTTTTATGTATTCTAATAGCTCTTCTAGATTTTCAAGAGTGACTTTGGCAAACTGATAAGGGCAAGCATCCAAATAAGCCTTCTCAAAAAAGTCTAGTTTGAGTGAGCTGTGTTTCAAACTGGCAATCTTAGGATAGTGCCTCAAATCAAGCAAAAGACCATCGTGTAGAGGGTAGTGGGGCAAGGGACAGGTGTTTTCTTTAAGCACTTTCTTTATCCGAGCTTGATAGTTCTCTTGAAGGCTCAATCGAGTCAGTCGATTTTTTTCAAATAACTGGCTATCGATGTAAAGAGAAAGAGCCTTTTGCATGATGAGATTGCTGTCATAGTCCAGGATATTTTTGTAGGAAACAAAGGCCTCTTTTAGGGTATTTGGGAGAATGAGAGCGGTAATACGAAGGGCTGGAAAGAGACTTGTTGAGAAGGACTTGATATAAATGACCCGATCTTCAGTATCCAGATAGTGGAAGGTTTGGCCCTTTCTAGGATCTAGATCCCCTAAATAGTCATCCTCGACGATGTAAACACCATACTGGTTTGCTAGATCCAGAATGGCCCTTTTTTCCTGATCAGAATAGGAATGGCCAAGAGGATAGTGGAAGCGAGGAATGGTATAGAAAAACTTGATTTTTCCAGATTTAAACTGTTCTTCCAGTTCTTCAAGGTCAATGCCATCAATACGGCGTTCAATGGTCTGGTAGGCTAATCCTTGAGCGACCAAGAGACGGTTCATCCGATGGTAAGTCGGCTGTTCAACTAGAATCTCCGCTCCCTTGCTCGGGAAGTCAATCTGAGAAAGGATAAAAAGAGCTTGCTGGGTACCAGATGTTAGAACCAGTTGATCGGGTTTGCAGTAGAGGGCTTGGTCAAAGAGGAGTTGATGGACAGATTGTCTGAGTTCCTCAAGGCCTTCTTGGTTGTCATAGTAGTTGAAGAGGTAGTTTTCTCGGCCTATCAGGGTTTCATTGACACAGAGTCGGAAGTCGTCATAGGCACTGGCATGTTCGTCAGTGACTTCGATTTCCAAGTCCTGATGCTGTCCTTGCTCCAGAACATAGTAGCCACTTTGGGGTTTGGCATAGAGGTATTGTTCATGGCGTAATTCCAGTAGGGCTCGTTGGATAGTGTCCTTGCTACAGTGGAAGTCTTGGCTCAATTGACGGATGGAGGGAAGCCGGCTACCTGTTGGAAATTTTCCTGATTCGATCCCCTTTTTTAGAAAGGAAACGACTGCTTGGTATTTACTTTCTTTCTTCATTCCAGACCTCCGTTGATTTTGTTACATTGTACCTTTTTTTTGTCTCCTTTGCAATGGGAAAAGCATTTCTCCCTTTCACAACTAGGAGTAAATGTGGTATACTTAGAAAGTATGATGATTCATTGAACAGAAGATAAGAAAGAGAATGGATAGAAAAGTGCAGGAACCGGTTAAATTATTTCAATACAATACTCTAGGTGCCCTAATGGCTGGTCTCTATGGTGGAACCATGACAGTAGGAGAATTGCTGGAACATGGTGACCTTGGTTTGGGGACTTTGGATTCGATTGACGGGGAATTGATCGTCCTTGATGGCAAGGCTTATCAAGCCAAGGGGTCTGGTCAAACGCCTGAAATCGTTGAAGTGGCAGCGGATGCCCTTATTCCCTATGCAGCAGTGGTTCCTCATCAGGCAGAAGTGATTTTTCGTCAGCGCTTTGAGATGACTGACAAGGAATTGGAAAAGCGAATTGAGTCCTACTATGATGGGGAAAATCTTTTTCGTTCCATCAAGATTCATGGCGAATTTTCACAAATGCACGTGCGGATGATTCCCAAATCCACACCTGATACCAAGTTTGCTGATGTCGCGACTCACCAACCTGAATATAGCCGTGAAAATGTATCGGGAACTATTGTTGGGTTTTGGACACCGGAAATTTTCCATGGAGTGAGTGTTGCAGGCTACCATTTGCATTTTATCTCAGATGATTTGACTTTTGGTGGACACGTGATGGACTTTGTTATCAAAGAAGGAATGATCGAGGTTGGGGCAGTCGACCAGTTGGATCAACGTTTTCCAGTCCAAGATCGCCAGTATTTATTTGCTAAATTTAATGTTGACGAGATGAAGAAAGATATTGATAAGTCAGAATAGGAGAAAAAGATGACAGTACATATTATCCTCACCATGATCGCTTTAGTTCTCATTCTAGTAAGCGGAACTTGGTATGCCAAAAAACGGTTTAAAATCTCTCTTGCAGTGATGGGCTTGGGGGCAATCGCATTTTTTGTTTCTTCTCAAGTGTTAGAAAAGATGGTTCACCTTCTGGTACTCCATCCGCAAAAGGATGGAACCATTCCGCTCATGCAGGAGCAGCCTTTCTTATACGTCCTTTATGGAATCGCCATGGCGGCCCTCTTTGAGGAAACGGCTCGTCTTGTCTTTTTTAAATGGTTGGAGAAAAAGAGAAGGCTAGAAGATCGAGATGCTTTGGCTTATGGTTTGGGACATGGGGGCTTGGAGATGCTCTATCTCGGAATGGGAAGCTTGATCAGTTTGTTGATTCTCTTTTCACTCATTCAGTCTTCAAATACTGATGTAGCCAATCTCCTTCCAAAGTCTACACTCGAAACGGTTCAGTCTCTATCGGTTTGGCAGGTTTATTTACTAGGAGTTGAGCGTGTGCTTGCCTTGGTTCTGCAAATTGGTCTCTCTATCTGGGTCTATCAAAGTGTTCGTCAAAAGAAATGGATCTACCTCCTTGCTGCCTATGGTTTGCATGCCTTGTTTGACTTGGCTCCAGCTTTATCTCAGGTAGGATGGATTGCAAATCCACTTGTAGTGGAGGGCATTCTTCTTGTAGAAGTACTGGCCTTTGTCTGGCTAACAAAATCTACATTTTTGAAAAAATCATCATAAAAAGAGGTTCACCTCTTTTTTTATGTAATGATAAAACAAGCTCTTTTTATGGTCGTCAAATGTCTCTAAAAATGGTATAATGGAATGAATTTTGAAAAAGGAAGAGTGACATGTCAGTAAAAGAAAAAATGCTTGAAATCCTAGAAGGAATCGATATTCGTTTTAAGGAACCTTTGAAGACCTATACCTATACCAAGGTTGGAGGTCGAGCAGATTACCTAGTTTTACCGCGCAATCGCTATGAGATGGCGCGTGTTGTTCAATTTGCCAATCAAGAGAATATTCCTTGGATGGTGCTAGGAAATGCCAGCAATATCATTGTTCGTGAAGGTGGAATCCGTGGTTTTGTCATCTTGTGCGATAAGCTCAATAACGTTTCGGTTGATGGCTATACCATCGAAGCAGAAGCAGGAGCCAACTTGATCGAAACGACACGTATTGCTCTCCGTCATAGTTTGACTGGTTTTGAGTTTGCTTGTGGGATTCCTGGAAGCATCGGTGGAGCTGTCTTTATGAATGCGGGTGCCTATGGAGGAGAGATTGCTCATATCTTGCAGTCTTGTCAAATTTTGACCAAGGAAGGGGAAATCGAGACCTTATCTGCCAAGGACTTGGCTTTTGGTTACCGCCATTCAGCTATTCAGGATTCTGGGGCTGTTGTTTTGTCAGCTAAATTTGCCCTAGCTCCAGGGAATCATCAGGTTATCAAGCAAGAAATGGACCGCTTGACGCACCTACGTGAACTCAAACAACCTCTAGAATACCCATCATGTGGGTCAGTCTTTAAGCGTCCAGTTGGGCATTTTGCAGGACAGCTGATTTCAGAAGCTGGCCTGAAGGGCTATCGAATCGGTGGTGTGGAAGTATCTGAAAAGCATGCCGGTTTTATGATCAATGTTGCTGACGGAACGGCCAAAGACTATGAAGACTTGATCCAATCTGTTATTGAAAAAGTCAAGGAACACTCAGGTGTCACTCTTGAAAGAGAAGTCCGAATCTTGGGTGAGAAAGAATAAGGTTGGGGTAGAAAAGTTGCTGCTATAACCATTTAAAGGGGGTGAAAGCCTATCGTTAGTGAAGATGTATGTAGGCAGTTTAATCTCCTACACGAGGTGGTAGCGGCCTGACAGAGCCCTGATCTGTTAATTTATGAAAAAGAAGGAATTTATGACAATTGAAAAAACCAATTATTGAATTCAAAAACGTCTCTAAAGTTTTTGAAGACAGCAACACCAAGGTTCTCAAAGACATCAATTTTGAGTTGGAAGAAGGGAAATTTTACACTCTTTTGGGTGCATCTGGTTCAGGAAAATCAACCATTCTAAACATCATTGCAGGTTTACTGGATGCGACGACAGGGGATATTTTACTGGATGGGGTGCGGATCAATGACATCCCAACTAATAAACGAGATGTCCATACCGTCTTCCAATCCTATGCCTTGTTTCCACATATGAATGTGTTTGAAAATGTTGCCTTTCCACTCCGCTTGCGTAAAGTCGACAAGAAAGAAATCGAACAACGTGTTGCGGAAGTTCTCAAGATGGTTCAGTTGGAAGGTTATGAAAAACGTTCCATCCGTAAACTCTCTGGAGGACAACGTCAGCGTGTGGCTATTGCCCGTGCTATCATCAACCAACCTCGTGTGGTTTTGTTGGATGAGCCCTTGTCAGCGCTGGACTTGAAATTGCGAACAGACATGCAGTACGAACTGCGTGAATTGCAACAACGATTGGGAATTACCTTTGTCTTTGTTACTCATGATCAGGAAGAAGCCCTTGCCATGAGTGACTGGATTTTCGTTATGAATGATGGCGAGATTGTCCAGTCTGGAACACCAGTTGATATCTACGATGAGCCAATCAACCATTTTGTTGCTACCTTTATCGGTGAGTCCAACATCTTGCCAGGAACCATGATTGAGGACTACTTGGTCGAGTTCAATGGCAAACGCTTTGAAGCGGTCGATGGTGGGATGAAGCCAAACGAGCCTGTGGAAGTTGTCATTCGTCCAGAGGACTTGCGCATTACCCTTCCTGAAGAAGGCAAGCTCCAAGTTAAGGTTGATACCCAGCTTTTCCGCGGGGTTCACTATGAGATTATCGCCTATGACGAGCTCGGAAATGAATGGATGATTCACTCAACTCGTAAGGCCATTGTGGGTGAGGAAATCGGTCTGGACTTTGAACCAGAAGATATCCATATCATGCGTCTCAACGAAACCGAAGAAGAGTTCGATGCTCGTATCGAAGAATACGTAGAAATCGAAGAGCAAGAAGCAGGTCTGATTAACGCAATCGAGGAGGAAAGAGATGAAGAAAACAACCTCTAAACTCTTTGTAGTGCCCTACATGCTTTGGATTGCCCTCTTTGTTCTCGCACCCTTGGTCTTGATTTTCGGTCAATCCTTTTTCAACATTGAAGGGCAGTTTAGTTTAGAAAACTATAAATCCTATTTTGCATCACAAAACTTGACCTATCTTAAAATGAGTTTTAACTCAGTGCTCTATGCAGGGATTGTGACCCTAGTGACGCTACTCATCAGTTATCCAACAGCCCTCTTTTTGACTCGTCTTAAGCACCGTCAGCTCTGGCTCATGCTGATTATCTTGCCAACCTGGATCAATTTGCTCCTTAAAGCCTATGCCTTTATCGGGATTTTTGGTCAAAATGGCTCTATTAACCAATTTTTGGAATTCATCGGAATCGGTTCGCAGCAGTTGCTCTTTACCGATTTCTCCTTTATTTTTGTCGCAAGCTACATCGAGCTTCCCTTTATGATTTTGCCGATTTTCAATGTCTTGGATGATATGGACAATAATCTGATCAATGCCAGCTATGACCTCGGTGCGACCAAGTGGGAGACCTTCCGCCACGTTATCTTCCCTCTATCAATGAATGGAGTGAGAAGTGGGGTTCAGTCGGTCTTTATCCCCAGCTTGAGTCTCTTCATGCTGACACGTTTGATTGGTGGGAACCGCGTTATCACACTGGGAACGGCTATTGAGCAGAACTTCCTGACCAATGACAACTACGGTATGGGTTCTACCATCGGTGTGATCCTCATCCTGACCATGTTTCTCACCATGTGGGTGACCAAGGAAAGGAGAGAACGATGAAAAAATTTGCTAATCTCTACCTAGCCTTTGTCTTCATCATCCTATATTTACCAATCTTTTACTTGATTGGCTATGCCTTTAATGCTGGCGATGATATGAACAGCTTTACTGGTTTTAGCTTGAGCCATTTTCAAACCATGTTTGGTGATAGTCGTCTCATGTTGATCCTCACCCAAACCTTTTTCTTGGCCTTTCTATCAGCCTTGATTGCGACCATTATCGGGACTTTCGGAGCTATCTATATCTACCAGTCTCGTAAGAAATACCAAGAAGCCTTTTTATCACTCAATAATATTCTCATGGTTGCACCTGACGTTATGATTGGTGCCAGCTTCTTGATTCTCTTTACCCAGCTTAAGTTTTCTCTTGGCTTTTTGACGGTTTTATCTAGTCACGTGGCCTTTTCCATCCCAATCGTGGTCTTGATGGTCTTGCCTCGCCTCAAGGAAATGAATGATGATATGATTCACGCGGCTTATGACCTAGGTGCCAGCCAGTTTCAGATGTTTAAGGAAATCATGCTTCCTTATCTCACACCGTCTATCATTGCAGGTTATTTCATGGCCTTCACCTATTCGCTGGATGATTTTGCCGTGACCTTCTTTGTCACAGGGAATGGCTTTTCGACTCTATCAGTCGAGATTTACTCTCGAGCTCGCAAGGGAATTTCGCTGGAAATCAATGCCCTGTCTGCCCTTGTCTTTCTCTTTAGTATTATCCTAGTTGTTGGATATTACTTTATTTCACGTGAGAAGGAGGAGCAAGCATGAAAAAACTCTATTCATTTTTAGCAGGAATTGTAGCGATTATCCTTGTCTTGTGGGGAATTGCGACTCATTTAGATAGTAAAATCAACAGTCGAGATAGTCAAAAATTGGTTATCTACAACTGGGGAGACTACATTGATCCCGAACTTTTGGAGAAATTCACAGAAGAAACAGGGATCCAAGTTCAGTATGAGACCTTTGATTCCAATGAAGCCATGTATACCAAGATTAAGCAAGGTGGAACGACCTACGATATTGCCATCCCAAGTGAGTACATGATCAACAAGATGAAGGATGAAGATCTCTTGGTTCCCCTTGATTATTCAAAAATTGAAGGAATCGAAAATATCGGACCTGAGTTTCTCAACCAGTCTTTTGACCCGGGAAATAAATTCTCCATTCCTTATTTCTGGGGGACCTTGGGAATTGTCTACAATGAAACTATGGTAGAGGAGGCGCCTGAGCATTGGGATGACCTCTGGAAACCAGAATACAAGGATTCCGTCATGCTCTTTGATGGGGCGCGTGAGGTGCTGGGACTCGGGCTTAACTCACTTGGTTACAGCCTCAACTCCAAGGATCCTCAGCAGTTGGAAGAGACAGTAGACAAACTCTACAAATTGACTCCAAATATCAAGGCCATTGTGGCGGACGAGATGAAGGGTTACATGATCCAGAACAATGCTGCTATTGGTGTGACCTTCTCAGGAGAAGCCAGCCAGATGTTGGAGAAAAATCCTAACCTCAAATATGTCGTTCCGACAGAGGCCAGCAACCTCTGGTTTGACAATATGGTCATTCCCAAAACCGTGAAAAACCGAGATGCAGCCTATGCCTTTATCAACTTTATGTTGAAACCCGAAAATGCTCTGAAAAATGCGGAGTATGTGGGCTACTCAACACCTAACCTACCAGCCAAGGAAATGCTCCCAGAGGAGACTCGTGAGGACAAATCCTTCTATCCAGACGCTGATACCATGAAACACCTAGAAGTTTATGAGAAATTTGACCATAAATGGACAGGAAAATACAGCGACCTCTTCCTCCAGTTTAAAATGTATCGGAAGTAGGAGTATATAAAAAACGAATTAGTCAATCTAGTTCGTTTTTTGTTTTAAAAAATTTATATTTGGGCTTGACAAAAGCAATTTTAATGATAAAATAGTATCCTTTATTCATTTAGGAGGAAAAAAATATGTGATTTATTTGGTATTCAGAAATGAAAACTCTTACAAAGTATGATATACTAGTAGTAGTTTTAAATAGGTTATATCTATTGCTTGTTATAGGGTTACATACAAGATATGGGGTATAGCTACCTATCTACCTCGCGAGGGGCCGGAAACTCGTTCCAATTTGGACATGTTTGTGTTACCCAATTCCTTGTCTAGCTACCTATCTACCTCGAGAGGGGCCGGAAACAACGCCATGTAACCATCTTCGTCGAACCAGTACCGCTTACGTATAGGTACCTATCTACCTCGCGAGGGGCCGAAAACAATTCAGGTTCCGCATACCAACTTACATCTAAACCATAAAGAACACCCTACGCACCTCGGTAGGGGACGGAAACAGCAGAATCCAGATAGCTATGAATCGTTTCACTTCACTTAAACAACCTATTCACCTCGAGAGGGGCCGGAAACAGGTAGCGCTCAAAGTTCTTGTTCAATCGGTCATTCGTATAGCCCCCTATCTCCCTCGAGAGGGGCCGGAAACACCCCACCAGCAGTGACATCAATGTAATGAAGATGTTTTTGTATAGATACCTAACTACCTCGCGAGGGGCCGGAGACCACGCTCTAAATTTTGGAATCATCC
>NZ_KV818086.1:186316-223539 GCF_001814835.1 Streptococcus sp. HMSC072D07 | reverse complement strand
TCCCAAATCCTCGTATAGACACCTATCTACCTCGAGAGGGGCCGGAAACTCAAGAAACTTTTTTGTCATCATGCACTGTGAGCAAGATGGTATAGCTACCTATCTACCTCGCGAGGGGCCGGAAACTCAATCTCTTCATAATCGGGAAGAATATTTGTAAAGATAAAGTATAGCTCCCTATCTACCTCGAGAGGGGCCGGAAACTATTCGCCAATTTGATTTTCTTGTCCGTCACGCACGTATAGCTCCCTATCAACCTCGAGAGGGGCCGGAAACCCAGAAATACCCTTGAATGGATAATCATCATCTAAGCGGGTTATAGCTCCCTATCTACCTCGCGAGGGGCCGTAAACAAGTAGTCACGAATAATAAAGTCCAAAGTCCTTACGGTATAACAGTGTATAGACACCTATCTACCTCGGGAGGGGCCGGAATTGGGACAAGGTACACGGCTTTAGTTGCTTTCTTTTGCTTGTATAGATACCTATCTACCTCGCGAGGGGCCGGAAACGGTAGCAAGATAGGTACGATAGCACCGTCTGAATTGAGTATAGATACCTATCTACCTCGGGAGGGGCCGGAAACTGAATAAAGTTCATGATCGTACGTTGATCATCTTGTGTATAAGAACCTATCTACCTCGTAAGGGGCCGGAAACTAGAAAATGTATTTTCCAACATTAGCGAAGTTACCTTGAAGATAAACACCTATCTACCTCGAGAGGGGACGGAAACCGGATAAATCCAGATTCAGCAGAAGGTGTCACGTTACGTATAGCTACCTATCTACCTCGCGAGAGGCCGGAAACACAGGGTCTGTTTTTACAGGTTTCACAGTTGTTTTTAGTATAGATACCTATCAACCTCGGGAGAGGCCGGAAACACATACCTGATGACATTCATATCAGGATTGATGTGTATAGATCCCTATCTACCTCGAGAGGGGCCGGAAACCCTCTTTTTATAACCCTTCCTAACTGAACTTCTTTCGTATAAGAACCTATCCACCTCGAGAGGGGACGGAGACCACGCTCTAAATTTTGGAATCATCCCAAATCCTCGTATAGACACCTATCTACCTTTAGAGGGGCCGGAAACTGGATAGTTTTAGAGAAAATCCTGTTCTCAATGTGGGATTTTATAGATATCTATCTACCTCGTGAGGGGACGGAAACAAGGCATAAGCTGGTGTAATATCCGCCGCATTATGAGTATAGATACCTATCTACCTCGCGAGGGGCCGGAAACTTTGACTGCCCCTGATTCTTTACACTAGGCGGTGTTCTATAGGTATAGATACCTATCTACCTATCTACCTCGAGAGGGGGCGGAAACCAGTGGGATAGTTTGTAAAAGTCTGTGCTAAGGTAGGTATATCTCCCTATCTACCCCGCTAGGGGCCGGAAACCCAAACAACCCACCTACGATTGAATATGAAGTATCAGAGTATAGATACCTATCAACCTCGAAAGGGGCCGGAAACAATTATTTTTCTAGTAATTCGTCGAGCGTGATCGCACGTATATCTCCCTATCTACCTCGAGAGGGGCCGGAAACATAACTTGCTTATCTTTTCCTTGTAAAGTAATTTTTGTATATCTCCCAATCTACCTCTCAAGTGGCCGGAAACTTTGGTGGTTCAGGAGTATGAGTTGTTACCTTCGCTACAAGTATATCCACCTATCTACCTCGCGAGGGGCCGGAAACCGTGTAATTCTTTCTGAAGTTGTTTGATTTTTTTGATTGGTATAGATACCTACCTACCTCGCGAGGGGCCGGAAACATTTTACTCAGAAGCTCTTTGATTTTCTTGTTAGTGTGTATAGATACCTATCTACCTCGAGAGGGGACATTTTCATAAGGGTAAAGGATTCCAAAAGTAAAAGAAAAAAGCGCTCATGAGAAAGCAAAAGCGCTGTTGTATCAATAAAGGAGGCATATGAAACGCATCGAACTATCATTTAAGCGGATTGAGCAATCACCGAGCGACCTATCGACAAAATTCCAAGGTTTTCTTATGGAAAAGCTAGAACCAGACTATGTGACTTGGCTACATGAGCAGGAAACCAACCCCTACTCACTAAAAATCATTCATCAAAAGGACAAGACCCTATGGTCCCTTCATCTCCTGACGGATGAGGCTGTCAAGCAGATCCTGCCTGTTCTATTGGAGCTAAAGAGAGTAGAGCTTCATGATTTACCGACTCTCATGGTAGAGTCTTTATCCATGCAAGATCTCAGTTCGGAGCAACTCTTTGAGTTCTTTAATGAAAACCAAGATCGGTCACTCTACACCATTTGTTTTCAAACTCCAACAGGATTTCGGTCCCAGGGAGAGTACGTGCTCTTTCCGACCATGCGTCTCATCTTTCAGAGTTTGATGATGAAGTATGCACGTTTGGTCGAGAATCGTCAGGACATCGAAGAGGAAACTCTGGACTACTTGGTCAAGCACAGTAGAATTACCAGCTATCGATTGGAGTCCAGCTATTTTAAAGTCCATGGCAAAAAAATCCCTGGTTTCAGGGGGAGATTGACCTTTAAGATTACAGGTCCAAATACCTTGAAAGCATACGCCAATATGCTTCTGAAATTTGGGGAGTACTCAGGTATCGGCATGAAAACTAGTTTAGGGATGGGAGGTTTAGAACTTGAAGAAAGAAAAGATTGATTTAGTTTATGGATCACTTTTGCACGCTATCGGCAAGGTGATTCAAGGTTCCAGGTATGATGAGAAAGACCTAGGTACCATTGGGTCCGAATGGTTTAGACGCTTTTCGGATAATGAAAAGATAGCTCAGCAGATAGCCAAGGCGACTTCTAGTGATTTGCCGACGGACTTAGCTCCTGATAGTTTGGTCTATATCACGTCAGCTGCCGCAAAGATTGCTTCAGGCCTAAAAGGAGCAGCAGATACTCATGGAGGTAAAGAAGATTTCCTAAGCAAACAATCGGATATCTTCAATGTATTTTCAGATAGCCCTAGTCAGCGTTATCTTGATGCGCGTCCATTAGAGCTTGACGGGGAACCAAACTATGCTAAGGGATCGAGTGAGCCGTCTGACAAGTCAGACTATGACTTGATAGTAGCGACCTTAGAAAAAGAGTTTGAGAGATTTGACTTTAGCCAATCTGAGATAGATGCCCTTTTGAATCTCCTTGAGTCTACTCTTTCCTATGTACCTGTTTCGACAAGAACCAAGGGATTATCAGATATTTCTCTAGCAACCTACAGTCGTCTGACAGCTGGCTTTGCCCTAGCTATAGAGGACTATTTAGCAGACAAGAATTGCCGTGATTATGACAAGGTACTGGGACAGGATTTAGAAGCTTTTTATAGCGAAAAAGCCTTTTTATTAGCAAGTTTTGACCTGTCAGGGATTCAGGATTTTATCTACAATATCGCAACAGCTGGTGCAGCTAAGCAACTAAAAGCACGTTCCTTGTATCTAGATTTTATGGGGGAACATATCGCTGACAGCTTACTGGAGAAGTTAGAGCTTACGAGGGCTAATCTTCTCTACGTCGGTGGAGGGCACGCCTACTTTATCCTTCCAAACACCGAAAAAACTAGAGAAACCTTGGCTAGCTTTGAAGCAGAATTCAATCAGTTTTTGGTCAAGCATTTCCAGACAGGTTTGTTCGTAGCATTTGGTTGGAGTCCGTTTTCTGCCAATGATATGACAACGACACTGGCCGACTATCGAAAAGTCTATCAAACAACCAGTCGGATGATTTCCCAAAAGAAAATTTCTCGTTACGATGCCAAAACTCTACTTGAACTCAACCAAGGAGGAAAAAGCTCCCAGAAAGAATGTGCAATTTGTCACTCAGTCGAAAAGCTTACCAAGTATAAAGATCAAGAGGTCTGCCATATCTGTGCAGGGATGTATCGCTTTGCCAAGGAAATACAAGAAAACTACTATATTGTGACAAAAGAAAAAGGACTGCCGATAGGTCCGGGAGCCTATATTAGTGGTATTTCAAAATCCAACCTTGCCAATGAAGAGTGGGACCGTGTTTATGTAAAGAATAGCTATAGTACAGATATCCTAAAAGCAACCCATGTCTTTGTCGGAGATTACAAATATGCTGAGATTGACCAGTATGCCCAACTATCTCAGGATAGTGAAACTGGACAAGGGATCAAGCGATTAGCAGTTGTTCGACTAGATGTGGATGATCTAGGAGCAGCCTTTATGGCTGGGTTCTCTTATCAAGATAGTGGCAAGTATAATACTCTGGCACGGTCAGCGACCTTCTCTAGAAGTATGAGTCTCTTCTTTAAGGTCTATATCAACCAGTTTGCAAGAGAGAAAAAACTATCGATCATTTATGCCGGTGGAGATGATGTATTTGCTATCGGTTCTTGGCAGGATATTATTGAGTTTACTATTTGTCTCCGACAAAACTTTATCAAGTGGACAAATGGTAAATTAACCCTATCAGCAGGGATCGGTCTCTTTCCAGATAAAACTCCAGTTAGCCTGATGGCTGAAGAAACTGGTAAGCTAGAAGGAGCAGCAAAGGATAACGACAAGGATAGTATTTCCCTTTTTAAAGCAGGTAATACCTTGAAGTTGGACCAATCTTTTGGCAATGTTGATTCTGAAAGAAATTATACCTTGAAGTTCGACCAATTTATTGACAATGTCTATAATGGGAAACTGAAGAGCATTCGTTACTACTTTAATATTCAAGATGAGCGCGGAAAGAGTTTTGTATACAGACTGATTGAGCTCCTTCGTAACTACGATCGTATGAATATTGCTCGATTAGCCTATTATTTGACGCGCTTAGAGGATCAAACTTCTAAGGATAAAAAAGAAGAGTTTAAAGAGTTTAAGGATTTATTCTTTTCTTGGTATACAGGTAGCGATAATGAACGTAAGGAAGCAGAGATAGCTTTACTTCTATATATTTATGAGATTAGAAAGGATTCATAGATGGCAATTTTAACAGATGATAATTACGTAGATAAGGCAGAAAAGGTTATTAAATCTTTAAATCATACTAAAGATCATAGAAATAATAAAATTAAATTTTTTTTAACAACTACAAAAATTCGAAATCTACTAAATTTAACTAGTAATCTTTTTGATGAAAGTAAGGTCAGATCGTATAAGGAATTGGCTGATAAAATTGCTTATTTAAGAGTGCAGTTTGTTTATCAATCGGGCCGAGAAACTGCGGTTAAAGACTTGGTGAAAAAGGCTGAGATTCTAGACATTCTAAAAGAAATAAACAATAAGGAAAGTCTCCAACGTTTTTGCCGCTATATGGAAGCACTAGTAGCTTATTTCAGATTTTATGGAGGAAAAGATTAATGGCATTTGCAAAAATTCAAGTAACAGGACAAATTCGTCTAGAGACAGGACTTCATATTGGGACAAGCAATGCTTTTGCGGCGATTGGTGCTACGGACTCACCTGTGATTAAAGATCCAATTACAAACTTACCCATTATTCCAGGATCTAGTATCAAAGGGAAAATGCGTACCCTTTTGGCAAGAGTATATAATACTAAATTAGCAGAAAAACCAGGAGAAGATGGGGAAATTATTAGTCGTCTCTTTGGGAATAGTTCAGACAAAAACTATAAAGTAGGAAGACTCATCTTTAGAGATGCCTTTCTAACTAACAAAAAAGATTTAGATTCACGAGCTGTCAAAGGTTATACTGAAGTTAAGTTTGAAAATACTATTGACCGTATCACTGCTGAAGCAAATCCAAGACAGATTGAACGTGCTATCCGAGACAGTATCTTTGGATTTGAGTTGATCTATGAGGTGACAGACAAGAGTCAAGCTCAAGTAGAAGAAGACTTCAAAGTAATTCTTGATGGATTAAAGCTGTTGGAACTTGATTATTTAGGGGGTTCAGGTTCTCGTGGTTATGGTAAAGTTGTCTTTGAGAATCTTAAAGCAAATACAGTTTTCGGAAACTATGATGTTAGTAGATTGAATGAACTTTTAACTACGGAGGTCTAGTATGACCTACAAGATGTATATTATGAACTTCCATACTGCTCACTTTGGAGCAGGTACTCTGGATAGTTCTAAAATGACTTTTGCAGCTGACCGATTGTTTTCAGCCTTAGCTATAGAAGCAAAAAAAATGGGCAAAATGGAGGAATTTGTATCATTAGCAGGTCTAGATGGATTCGTTTTGTCAGATGCATTTCCTTATCAGTCAGGCCCATTTTTACCTAAGCCGATAGGATTTCCAACGTTTGACCAGCCAGACTTAACAACGGATGTTAAAGAAGTAAGACGTCAAGCGAAAATGGCGAAGAAACTTCAATTTATCCCTTTAGATAAATTTGATTCTTATGTAAATGGAACGCTTTTTAAAGACGCAGAACATGCAGTAACAAACATCGTCACTAAAAACCAACCTCATTTAGATGGGGCTCTTTATCAAGTTTCTACAGTTAGATATAGAGATGACTCTTCTCTTTACGTGATTGCTAACGAGTCTGAGCTCTTGAATGAACTCATGGCAAGCTTGCAGTATACAGGAATTGGTGGGAAACGCTCCAGTGGTTATGGACAATTTGATTTGACTATTTTAGATTTACCAGATAGCTTCAAAAATCGTCTCACCAAGGTCCATCAAGGACCTGTCATGACCTTGACGACTTCTCTACCAGTCGAAAAGGAACTTGAATATGCTATGGAAACTGGTTCCTATTTACTAAGTAAATCAAGTGGTTTTGCTTTTAGTACAGAAACTAATGAAAATTACCGTAAGCAGGATTTATATAAGTTTGCTTCTGGATCTACTTTCTCTGAAACCTTTACAGGACAGATTGTAGATGTAAGACCTCTTGATTTCCCACATGAAGTATTAAGCTATGCTAAACCATTATTTTTCAAGATGGAGGGAGAAAGATGAAAACAGAGTATAGAACCTTTCAATTTACCCTCCTAGCCATGGCTCCTATCCATACTGGCAGTGGTGATAAGTACACATCTCGTGAATTTATCTATGAAGATGGGTACTTTTATTTCCCTGATATGGGTAAGTTTTATAATCGAATGGTGGAGAAAGGTTATGATCAGAAGTTTGAGCGCTTTTTACAAGAGAGAAAGGCAAGTGCCAGTAATAATCGTTTGATTTCCTTTTTAGAGGATAACCGTATTTCTGACCGTGATTTTGGTGGTTATAGGATTAAAGAGACTGGTTTTGAAACCGAAAAGAACAACATTGATTCCAAGTTAGGTACTATTAATGAAGTATCAAAGTTTATGCGAGACTCTTATGGTAATCCTTATATACCTGGTAGTTCGTTAAAGGGAGCCATTCGAACTATTTTGATGAATACCAATCCTGACTGGAATAATGAAAATGTTGTGAAAGATAAAAAGGAAAACAAATCTTTGATTCCTTGGGGAGCAAAAAAGGGTCAGAATTATGATGACTTGTTTAATACTATTCGTGTTAGTGATAGCAAACCATTTAGAAATGACAGTCTTATTTTAGTTCAAAAATGGGATCATAAAGCCACCACCCCTCTTGTCAAGCCTCTTCCTTTATATAGGGAAGCTTTAACTCCTGGCAAAATAATTAATTTTAAAATTACCACAACTACAAAGGAGGCGGGGGAATTAATTGAGAAACTTGGTGAGAAAGCATTTGAATTTTATAATGACTATAAGATTTTTTTCCTCAAAGATTTTCCTGAAAATAAAATTCAGCCAAATATTCAATATCCTATATACTTGGGTGCTGGTAGTGGAGCTTGGACAAAAACAATTTTTAAACAAGCAAAAGATATTTTACAAGAACGTTATGAGAATAGCAGAACCACTAGGATGGTTGAAAAGGGAGTCTTGAAATTAACAAAAGCGCCAATGAAAAGTGTTAAAACAACACAAGCAACTCGTAAACTGATAATGAATAATGAATCCTTCTATGAAATGGGCAAGGCGAACTTTATGATTAAGGAGATTACAAATGACAATTTTAATTTCAGCAGTAGGTAATACGGATCCTATCAGTAAGAACAGAGACTCAGCCTTAATGCACATAGCTCGAAAATATAAACCAGAAAGAATCGTCTTACTCTACAGTGAGGAAATGTTAGTTAAAAAAACTCTTATTGAGAGAGCCCTTCTTTCATTTAAAGACTACAAACCTGATGTGAAAATTCATGAGCAAATATTAAGGAATGATGAGGTTTATTTGTATGATAAAATGTATGAGATCATAGGAAAAATTATAAAAGAGTATTCTAAATTAGGGGAGGAATTAATTCTAAATCTATCTTCTGGTACTCCTCAGATAAAATCAGCTCTATTCGCTATAAACCGAATTGATGACTATAATACGCAGGCAATTCAAGTTACCACTCCTAGTAATTCATCTAACAATCCCCAAAAAATACTCTCCAAGGAAGAGGAAGATAATCTGTTTAAAAATAATGAAGATAATCAGGATAATTATGAAAACAGATGTATCATGGATATAGCGGAGAAGTTCAATCATTCTTTAGTTAAACGTCATTTAAGAAGTTTGATAGAGTCATATGATTATTTAGCTGTTGAAAAGATTGTTATCCGGAGAGATTCGAAGGGGCTGCTTTCAAATAAGCAGTTAGCTCGTTTAAGAATCATTCTAACCGACTTAGTAAATGTTTTTAAAAAACAAGAAGTTCTTTCAGAAATTCAGAAATATCCACTTTCAGAGGTTGAGAAAAAAGCCCTTAATTATTTTTTGATGATTGAGATTTTAAACAAACGAGGTCAAGTAGCAGATGTTTTGATTAAGTCAAAATCATTAGTCGAATTTATATTAGAAGATAGAATAAAAAGGAATCATCCGAATCTAATAATATATAAAAATAAGTTACCTAAGCTAAACAAAGAACATCAAGATTTTGAAAAAGTTATCGGTTATTTAGATAGTGATTATAAAAAATCACAGAACGAAAATGAGGGCAAAAAAGAAGACTTTTCTCCTACAACAACTCTAAATCTAATTATATACACTAAAATTTTAGAGTATTACAAATATAGTCCTGAATTAATTAAGTCACTTAGAGTTATCATTTCTTTAAACAATGAGAGAAATAAGGTGGCACATGGCTTGTCAGAGATTGATAGTAAACTAGTCAATTCAAAGAAATTGCAACAGACTATAGATACTTTGCGCTTTATTTTACAAGATACATTTGAGATTGATGATAACTATTTCTCTTGTTACCAAACACTCAATAATGAAATGCTTGACTTACTTCGTCAATAATATACTTTATCAATAAATCTTTTTTTGCTGATGATACATATAATGAGATTGCATGTGCCTGCTTTCCCAGTTGACGCAGAACCCAAAAAACGATATAATAAGAAAGTTGAGAATTGATTTTCAGTCATCTTAGTCCAGAGAAATGGCGGTGCTGCGAGCCATCTAAGTTAGAAAGTCATGCTACTCAATCAGACAATTGCATAAGAATAAGAGAATGACAAGTTCATTGAATGAAGGTGGTACCGCGGTTTTTCGCCCTTCGTGATATGAGCTTGTCTTTTGATTTTTGGAGGTGTTTATGAAGACATTTCTCGTGAAACAAAAGTTTCGTCTTGGGGGCGAACGCTTCGATATCAAGGATGATAGAGGAGTAGTGAACTATCAGGTGGAGGGCTCTTTCTTCCAAATTCCTAAGACCTTTACCATCTATGACGCCTATGGTGAGCAGGTCAGTGAAATCAGTAAAGAATTTTTCACCTTGCTTCCTCGCTTTACTATTCAGCTACGAAACGGTTCCAATTTCGTTATTCGTAAGAAGTTGACCTTCTTTCGAGATAAGTATGAGTTTGATGATCTAGGACTTCGTATCGAGGGCAATATCTGGGATTTGAATTTCAAATTGTTGGATGACCGCGACCAAGTGATTGCCGAGATTCGGAAAGAGATTTTCCATTTGACCTCAACTTACACCGTAACCGTCTATGAAGACTCTTATGCAGACCTGGTCATTTCCCTCTGTGTCGCGATTGACTATGTGGAGATGCTAGAAAGCCAATCAAATTAAACAAGTAAATAAGGAGATATTATGAAACAACTATCTAGTGCTCAAGTTCGCCAAATGTGGCTTGATTTCTGGGCAAGCAAAGGTCACTCTGTAGAACCATCAGTCAGCTTGGTTCCAGTAAACGACCCAACTCTTTTGTGGATCAACTCTGGGGTAGCAACCCTTAAGAAATACTTTGACGGAACCATTATCCCTGAAAACCCACGTATTACCAATGCGCAAAAAGCCATCCGTACTAACGACATCGAAAACGTAGGGAAGACTGCGCGTCACCATACCATGTTTGAAATGTTGGGGAACTTCTCTATCGGGGATTACTTCCGTGACGAAGCTATCACTTGGGCTTATGAGCTTTTGACAAGCCCAGAATGGTTTGATTTTCCAGCTGATAAACTCTACATGACCTACTATCCAGACGATAAAGATTCTTACAACCGCTGGATTGAAGTAGGAGTGGATCCAAGCCACTTGATCCCAATCGAAGACAACTTCTGGGAAATCGGTGCGGGGCCTTCTGGACCTGATACAGAAATCTTCTTTGACCGTGGAGAAGCATTTGACCCAGAAAATATCGGTCTTCGCCTGCTTGCAGAGGATATCGAAAACGACCGTTACATCGAAATCTGGAACATCGTTTTGTCACAATTTAACGCTGATCCAGCTGTTCCTCGTAGCGACTACAAGGAATTGCCGCACAAGAACATTGATACGGGCGCTGGTTTGGAGCGTTTGGTGGCCGTTATCCAAGGAGCTAAGACGAACTTTGAAACAGACCTCTTCATGCCAATCATTCGTGAAGTTGAGAAATTGTCTGGTAAGGTCTACGACCAAGATGGCGACAACATGAGCTTCAAGGTCATTGCTGACCATATCCGTTCTCTTTCATTTGCCATCGGTGATGGTGCCCTTCCTGGAAATGAAGGTCGTGGTTATGTTCTTCGTCGTTTGCTTCGTCGTGCTTCTATGCACGGTCAAAAATTGGGTATCAACGAGCCTTTCCTTTACAAACTCGTTCCAACTGTTGGAAAAATCATGGAAAGCTACTACCCAGAAGTGCTTGAAAAACGTGACTTTATCGAAAAAATCGTTAAGAGCGAAGAAGAGTCATTTGCCCGTACCCTTCATTCAGGTCAACACTTTGCCCAAGGCATCGTAGCTGACTTGAAAGAAAAAGGTCAATCTGTTATCGCTGGGCAAGATGTCTTCAAACTCTACGATACATACGGATTCCCAGTTGAATTGACAGAAGAAATCGCTGAAGAAGCTGGGATGACTGTAGACCGTGAAGGTTTTGAAGCAGCCATGAAAGAGCAGCAAGAACGTGCGCGTGCGTCAGCTGTCAAAGGTGGCTCAATGGGAATGCAAAATGAAACCCTTCAAAACATTACAGTGGAAAGTGTCTTCAACTACAATGCCAGCCAATTGCCTTCTAAGTTGGTGGCTATCGTAGCGGACAATGCTGAAGTAGAAGCTGTATCTGAAGGAACTGCCTCTCTTATCTTTGCAGAGACTCCATTCTACGCTGAAATGGGTGGACAAGTAGCTGACCACGGTCAAATCTTGGATGCTAAAGGAAATGTCGTAGCGACTGTAACGGACGTGCAAAAAGCACCAAACGGACAAGCTCTTCATACTGTCGAAGTTCTTGCACCACTTGCTTTGAATCAAGAATATACCTTGGCAATCGATACTAATCGCCGTCACCGTGTCATGAAAAACCACACAGCGACTCACTTGCTCCATGCGGCTCTTCACAATATCCTTGGCCACCATGCGACACAAGCAGGATCTCTGAACGAAGTAGAATTTCTTCGCTTTGACTTTACTCACTTCCAAGCTGTGACTCCTGAAGAGTTGCGCGCCATTGAACAGCAAGTTAATGAGAAAATTTGGGAAGCAATTGCTGTAGAAACTGTTGAGACAGATATTGACACGGCTAAAGAAATGGGAGCTATGGCCCTCTTTGGTGAGAAATACGGTAAGGAAGTTCGTGTTGTGACCATCGGTGACTACTCAGTGGAACTCTGTGGTGGTACCCACGTTGGCAATACTTCTGAAATCGGTCTCTTCAAGATTGTCAAAGAAGAAGGGATTGGTTCAGGAACTCGTCGTATCTTGGCAGTGACTGGTAAAGAAGCCTTTGAAGCCTACCGTGAACAAGAAGACGCTCTGAAAGCTGTTGCATCAACTCTTAAAGCACCTCAACTCAAGGAAGTACCTCACAAGGTTGAAGGCCTTCAAGAGCAACTCCGTCAATTGCAAAAAGAAAATGCAGAATTGAAGGAAAAAGCAGCAGCTGCAGCGGCAGGTGATGTCTTTAAGGATGTGAAGGAAGTCAACGGACACCGTTACATTGCAAGCCAAGTTTCTGTATCAGATGCAAGTGCCCTTCGTACCTTTGCGGATAACTGGAAACAAAAAGACTACTCTGATGTGCTTGTCCTAGTTGCCGCTATTGGTTACAAGGTCAATGTCCTCGTAGCAAGCAAGACTAAAGATGTACACGCAGGAAACTTGGTTAAAGAATTGGCTCCAATCGTCGATGGACGTGGTGGTGGTAAACCAGACATGGCTATGGCAGGAGGAAGCAACCAAGCGAAAATTCAAGAACTCTTGGATGCAGTAGCAGGTAAATTGTAAGACAATAAAGATCTATCCATTTGGGTAGGTCTTTTTGCCTACTTAAAAAGCCAAATCCGGTTGGATCTGGCTTGTAACTGATAGGTTTATTTTGTTGCCCAAACACTGACTGAACCCGCTGCTACTGGAAATTCTCCATAACCTTCAGCGTTGATTGTAACTTGTGCTGGATGATTTTCAAGGAGGTCAACAAAGGTTTGGTCAGCCCATTCTTGCCCGACAAACATAGATTTGCTGTTTTCTTGGTCATTTGAGATGAGGACAGCGATTGGAGATTGATGTTCAGCACCTGAACGAACCCAACCGATACAGTTGGCATCGTCAAAGTAGTCTGTTTGCTCCCCATATGCCCTGTCTTTTCGGATGGCTAGGAGACGGTCAAGAACTTCTCTGAAATCTTGTTGAGCAAATTGCCCTGAAATGCCGTAATAGTCTCCGTAAAAGACACATGGAAGACCATCTTGGCGTAATAGAATGAGGGCATAGGCTGCTGGCTTGAACCATTCTTCAACAGTAGACTCAAGGGCTTGTCCTCGTTGGGTATCATGGTTGTCAACGAAAGTGACTGCTTTGTCAGGCTTGAGTTCAACCAAGCTATCTGTGAAAATGTTACGAAGGTCGTAACTTGCTCCAGCTTGACTGGCTTCAAAGAGGTTCTGGTGGAGACGAACATCGACAAGATCAAAGCGTTCTTCTGTTTTCTCGAGATAGTCTAGATTGGCTTCCTTGTCTGGATTCCAAAATTCACCAAAAACATAGAAATCTTGACCGTATTTTTCCTTCATATCACGGATGAAATTGCCCATAAAGAAGGAGTCGATGTGCTTAACGGCATCCAAGCGGAAACCAGCTACACCAGTCGTTTCCATGAACCAGTCAGCCCAGTCATAGATGTTTTGGATGACTTCAGGATGCTTAAAGTCTAGGTCGGCATACATGAGGTAGTCGTAGTTACCGTTTTCGTTATCGACCAATTCCTCATTTGCCCAACCTTTATTGTCTCCTTGGATCAGGTAAATACCAGACTTACGGCGTTTGGCATCGTAGTCTGTACCTGTGAAGTGGTACCAGTGCCAGTGGAAGTCATTGTAGGTATCTTGGCGACCATCGAAAGTAAAGTGAGTCCAGCCATTGATAGTAAAGGGCTCGCTTAGTTGAACGGTACGATCCTCAGGGTCCACTTCAATAACCTGAAAGGCTTCCATATGATCGGCAGCAGCCTTGTGATTGAGCACCACATCGGCCATAGGTTGAATTCCCTGTGCTTTTAGGGCTTGAATGGCTTGAAGATAGTCTTCTTTAAACCCATACTTGGTACGGACAGTTCCTTTTTGGTGAAATTCGCCTAGGTCAAAAAGATCGTAAACACCATAGCCGACATCTTTTTCGTTGGTTGCCTTGAAGGCAGGTGGCATCCAGACATGGCTGATACCAAGGTTTGCTAGGTGCTCTGCGTCATTTGTCAGTCGAGCCCAGTGTTGGCCGTCGTGAGGCAGATACCATTCAAAGTATTGCATGAGTGTTTGATTTTGCATGATGTTTCCTCTTACTTGTCAATGTTGAGTTTTATTCTACCATAAAGTTTAGAACTAGGCAAACGTTTGCGCAAGATTCTATACTCATTTCTGAAATTGTCTATTTTTATCGATTAAAATCTCTCTTTCCATTATAAGGGAAAGGATGTTTTGGTGAAAAAGTAAATGGCATAAACTTATTTGAACAAAAATGACACTCAGTAAACTAAAGTACAACTGGTTAAACGGTTTCTTTTTTGAGAATTGTCACAAAATTTGTTATAATAGTAGCTATGAATAGAATCAGGGTCAGCAGACGTGTTGAAAAAAAGCTAGCTAAGGGTCTAGTTCTTTTGGAAGCAAGTGATTTAACAGATATTGAACTGACGGATCAGGCAGTAGAAGTTCTTAGTCAAGACGGAAGGTTTTTAGGGAGTGCCTATCTTTCTCAGCAGAACAAGGGAATCGGTTGGTTCATCAGCAAGGAAAAGGTTCGTTTCAATCAAGCCTTTTTTGAAATTCTGTTTCGTAAGGCCAAGGAAGCTAGAAAGCCTTATCATCAGGATGACTTGACCACTGCTTTTCGCCTTTTTAACCAAGAGGGGGATGGTTTTGGTGGTCTGACTGTTGATCTCTATGGAGATTATGCTGTTTTTTCTTGGTACAACTCCTTTGTTTACCAGATTCGTGAGCTGATCGTAAAGGCTTTTAAGGAAGTTTTTCCTGAGGTCTTGGGAGCTTATGAAAAGATTCGTTTTAAAGGTCTAGACTACGAGTCTGCCTCTGTTTATGGTGAGGAAGCGCCAGACTATTTTACTGTTCTTGAGAATGGCGTGCTCTATCAAGTCTTTATGAATGATGGTTTGATGACAGGGATTTTCCTGGACCAGCATGAGGTTCGTGGGAGTCTGGTTGACGGTCTAGCCATGGGCAAATCCTTGCTCAATATGTTTTCCTATACGGCTGCCTTTTCTGTTGCTGCAGCTATGGGAGGCGCTAGTGAGACGACTTCTGTCGACTTGGCCAAAAGGTCTAGAGAGCTGTCAGAAGCTCATTTTCAGGCAAATGGGCTCAGCACGGATAATCATCGTTTTATCGTCATGGATGTCTTTGAGTACTTCAAGTATGCCAAGCGAAAAGGCTTGACCTATGATGTGATTGTGCTTGATCCGCCGAGCTTTGCCCGCAATAAAAAACAAACATTCTCTGTAGCTAAGAACTATCACAAGTTGATTTCCCAAAGTCTAGAGATTTTAAATCCGGGAGGGATTATCATTGCCAGTACCAATGCTGCCAATGTTTCCCGCCAGAAATTTACAGAACAAATTGATAAAGGTTTTGCAGGAAGAAGGTATCAGATCTTGAACCAATATGGTCTTCCAGCAGACTTTGCCTATAATAAAAAAGATGAAAGCAGTAATTACCTCAAGGTGATTAGTATGAAGGTTAGTAGATGAAATTAATCGTTTCAGTAATGCCAAGAAGTTTAGAAGAAGCGCAAGAACTGGATGCTACTAGGTATGAAGATGCCGATATCATTGAGTGGCGTGCGGACTTTCTTACAAAGGACGCTATTTTACAGGTAGCACCCGCTATCTTTGAGAAATTTGCAGGACGCGAACTTGTCTTTACCCTTCGGACTCGCTCTGAGGGAGGAGAAATCGAACTGTCTTCTGAGGAGTATGTTCAAATCATCAAGGAGGTTACTCAGCTCTATCAGCCGGATTATGTAGATTTCGAGTATTTCAGCTACAAGGATGTATTTGAGGAAATGTTGGATTTTCCAAATCTTGTTTTGAGTTATCATAATTTCCATGAGACACCTGAAAACATGATGGAGATTTTGTCTGAGTTGACCAGTCTTTCTCCAAAAGTGGTCAAGGTATCTGTCATGGCCCATACGGAGCAGGATGTTTTAGACTTGATGAACTACACACGAGGATTTAAAACACTCAATCCTGAGCAAGAGTACGTGACCATTTCCATGGGGAAAATGGGCAAGGTATCTCGTATCACTTCAGATGTGACGGGTTCAAGTTGGTCATTTACTAGTCTGGATGAAGCGAGTGCCCCAGGTCAGATTTCTCTACCAAACATGAAGAAAATCAGGGAGATTTTGGATGAAGCTTGATGGCTACACACGTATGGCGGCTGTCGTTGCAAATCCCATCAAACACTCTATTTCACCCTTCATCCATAATAGGGCCTTTGAGGCGACAGCTACCAATGGTGTCTATGTGGCTTGGGAGATTGAAGCGGGTGACTTGGCAGAAACAGTCGCCAATATTCGCCGTTACCAGATGTTTGGGATTAATCTCTCCATGCCTTACAAGGAGCAAGTGATTCCTTATCTGGATGAGTTGAGTGATGAAGCTTGTTTGATTGGGGCAGTCAACACAGTTGTTAATCAAGACGGAACGTTAATTGGATATAATACAGATGGCAAGGGATTCTTTAAGAGCTTGCCTTCTTTTACAATCTCGGATAAGAAAATGACCATTCTGGGAGCAGGGGGCGCGGCCAAATCAATCTTGGCGCAAGCTATTTTGGATGGCGTCAGTCAAATTTCAGTCTTTGTTCGTTCAGTTTCCATGGAAAAAACAAGACCTTACCTAGACAAGTTGCAGGAGCAAACCGGCTTTAAAGTGGACTTGTATGCTTTAGAAGATCTTTCTGACCTGCAAGAAAAGATTGCTGATTCGCACTTACTAGTCAATGCCACCAGTGTGGGCATGGATGGCCAGTCGTCCCCAGTTCCGACAAGTATAGTCTTACCTGAAGATATCTTGGTCGCAGATATCATTTACCAACCCTTTGAAACGCCCTTTTTGAAATGGGCTAGAAGTCAGGGCAATCCAGCCGTCAATGGTCTGGGAATGTTGCTCTATCAAGCTGCTGAAGCTTTTCAACTGTGGACAGGTAAAGAAATGCCGACAGAAGAAATTTGGCAGTCCTTAACAGAAAAATATAAATAGTGAAAAGGAGACCCTCCTATGAAAATCAGAATCGATATTCCGCATCATCCTTATGATATTCAGATTGAAAAAGGTTGTCTGGCTCAGGCTGGTCAATGGTTGCGAGAACTCTGGCAACCTCAAAAAGTGGTCATTGTAACCGATAACCATGTAGCTTCTCTCTATGCAGAGAAGATTAAACTCAGCCTAGAAGATGCTGGTTTTCAGGTAGCTGTTTTTGACTTTTTAGAAGGCGAAGAACGAAAAAATTTAACAACTGTTCAGAAAGTCTATGAATTTCTAGTCAAGCAGGGGTTGACTCGTAGCGATGGGATCGTGGCTCTTGGTGGTGGTGTCGTTGGGGACCTAGCTGGTTTTGTAGCCTCTACCTATATGCGGGGCATTCACTTTGTTCAGATTCCGACTAGTTTGACAGCCCAGGTTGATTCGTCTATTGGTGGAAAGACGGGTGTCAATACTCCTTTTGCTAAAAATATGGTGGGAACTTTTGCCCAACCAGATGGGGTTCTGATTGACCCGCTTGTCCTAGAAACGCTTGGAAAAAGAGAGCTGATTGAGGGGATGGGCGAGGTTATCAAGTACGGCTTGATTGAGGATCCAGAACTGTGGGCTCTCTTGATGGAGCTAGATGGTTCTGTAGAGAGCATTTTGGAACATGCAGAGACTTTGATTGAACATTCTTGTCAGGTTAAGCGCAAGATGGTGGTCGAAGATGAGTTGGATAACGGTGTTCGTCTTTACCTCAATTTTGGGCACACTATTGGTCATGCTATTGAAGCAACTGCCGGTTATGGCAAGGTCATGCATGGAGAAGCTGTGGCTATGGGCATGGTTCAGATTTCCAAGGTTGCTGAGGGAAAAGGCCTCATGCCAGAAGGAATAACCCAGTCCATTACAGAGATGTGCCAGAAATTTGGCTTGCCTGTTGATTATGAAAACTGGGATGTTGACAAACTTTATCAAGCTTTGACTCATGATAAAAAAGCGCGTGGAAACACCTTGAAATTGGTCTTAGTTCCAGAGCTTGGTTCAGCGACCATTCACCCAGTTTCTCTGGAAGAGATGAAAGACTACTTGGTAAAATAAGGAGAACGTATGAGATATTTAACTGCAGGAGAATCACACGGCCCCCGTTTGACGGCTATTATTGAAGGAATTCCAGCTGGACTTCCTTTGACAGCAGAGGATATTAATGGAGACCTTAAACGCCGTCAGGGTGGCTACGGTCGTGGTGGCCGTATGAAGATTGAGAGTGACCAGGTTGTCTTTACTTCGGGCGTTCGTCACGGGAAGACGACAGGGGCACCTATTACCATGGATGTCATCAATAAGGACCACCAAAAATGGCTGGATATCATGTCTGCTGAGGACATTGAAGACCGCCTTAAAAGCAAGAGAAAAATTACCCATCCTCGCCCAGGTCATGCCGATTTAGTTGGGGGCATTAAGTACCGTTTTGATGATTTGCGAAATTCCTTGGAGAGGTCATCTGCCCGTGAAACCACCATGCGAGTGGCTGTTGGGGCAGTAGCCAAACGACTTTTGGCTGAGCTAAATATGGAGATTGCCAACCATGTCGTGGTCTTTGGTGGCAAGGAAATCGATGTACCTGAAAATCTGACAGTGGCTGAGATTAAGGAACGAGCTGCCCAGTCTGAAGTTTCTATTGTCAACCAAGAGCGGGAACAGGAAATCAAGGACTATATTGACCAAATCAAACGTGACGGTGATACCATCGGTGGGGTTGTAGAGACAGTCGTCGGAGGCGTTCCAGTTGGCCTTGGCTCCTATGTCCAATGGGACAGAAAATTGGATGCGCGATTGGCCCAAGCAGTTGTTTCTATCAATGCCTTTAAAGGGGTGGAATTTGGTCTTGGATTTGAAGCTGGTTACCGCAAAGGCAGCCAAGTTATGGATGAAATTCTCTGGTCTAAAGAAGACGGCTATACTCGTCGTACCAATAATCTAGGTGGTTTTGAAGGTGGTATGACCAATGGGCAACCAATTGTTGTTCGTGGAGTTATGAAACCCATTCCCACTCTTTACAAACCACTTATGAGTGTGGATATCGAAACCCACGAACCTTACAAGGCAACCGTGGAGAGAAGTGATCCGACCGCTCTGCCAGCAGCTGGGGTAGTCATGGAAGCTGTTGTAGCAACGGTTCTGGCGCAAGAAATCCTTGAAAAATTTTCATCGGACAACCTAGAGGAATTAAAAGAAGCGGTAACCAAACACCGTGAGTATACAAAGAACTATTAAGGAGTTCCTATGGCAAAAACCATCTATATCGCAGGTCTCGGTTTGATTGGTGCCTCGATGGCGCTTGGTATCAAACGCGATCATCCTGATTATGAAATTCTAGGTTATAATCGCAGTCAGGCTTCTAGAGATATTGCCTTGGAGCGGGGGATGATTGACCGTGCGACGGATGATTTTGCCAGTTTTGCTCCTCTGGCAGATGTCATCATCTTGACCTTGCCAATCAAGCAGACCATTGCTTTTATTCAGGAGTTGGCAGGTTTGAACTTGAAAGAAGGCGTCATTATCTCGGATGCGGGCTCGACCAAGTCAGCCATCGTTGATGCGGCAGAGCAGTATTTGGCTAGCAAGCCTATTCGCTTTGTCGGGGCCCATCCCATGGCTGGTAGCCACAAGACAGGGGCTGCCTCTGCGGATGTTAATCTCTTTGAAAATGCCTATTATATCTTCACACCTTCGAGCCTGACAAGTCCTGACACACTTGAGGAAATGAAGGGTCTGCTTTCAGGCCTTCACGCTCGTTTTATCGAGATTGATGCCAAGGAGCATGATCGGGTGACTTCTCAGATTAGCCATTTTCCTCATATTCTGGCTTCCAGCCTTATGGAGCAGACGGCAGTTTATGCTCAAGAACATGAGATGGCAAGGCGCTTTGCGGCGGGTGGTTTTCGAGATATGACCCGCATTGCGGAAAGCGAGCCAGGTATGTGGACTTCTATTCTATTGTCCAATCGTGAAACTATTCTGGATCGAATTGCGGATTTCAAGGAGCGCCTAGATGAGGTTGGACAAGCCATCAGCAAGGGAGATGAAGAGCAAATCTGGAACTTTTTCAACCAAGCGCGTGCGCAACGGCAGGCTATGGAAATCCATAAGCGTGGTGGTGTGGACAGTTCTTATGACCTCTATGTCGATGTTCCCGATGAAGAAGATGTTATCTTGCGGATTTTGGAATTACTTCGTGGGACTTCTTTGGTTAATATCCACATCAACGAAGAAAACCGTGAGGATGTTCACGGGATTCTCCAAATTTCCTTTAAAAATGCTCAAGACTTAGAACGTGCTGAGCGCTTAATTACAGAAAATACAGACTACACAGTTGTCATCAAATAAGGAGAAAATCATGTCAAATATTTACGATAGTGCAAATGAACTCAGTCGCGGGCTGCGTGAATTACCAGAATACAAGGCGGTCAAGGCAGCAAAAGATGCCATCCAAGCAGATAATCAAGCCAGCAAGATTTTTGCAGACTACCTTGCTTTCCAACAAGAAATCCAAGTCATGGCGCAAACAGGACAAATGCCAGACGCCTCTTTCCAAGAAAAGATGCAGTCTTTCAGTAAGCAAATCCAAGAGAACGCTCTTTTGTCAGATTTCTTTGCCAAACAGCAACAATTGTCCATTTACCTTTCAGACATTGAAAAAATTGTCTTTGAACCTGTTTCAGAATTATTGAAATAGTATTTTATCTGTATAAAAGCCAGAAATTTCAGGAATTTCTGGCTTTTTTGTGATAAAATAAGAAAAAGTATTGCAAGTATGAGGTCAACTATGAAACTAAAAACAAACATTCACCACTTACATGGCAGTATCCGGGTTCCAGGTGACAAGTCTATCAGCCACCGTTCGATTATTTTTGGAAGTTTGGCTGAAGGCGAGACTAAGGTTTATGATATTCTGCGTGGAGAGGATGTGCTTTCAACCATGCAGGTCTTTCGTGACCTTGGTGTTGAGATAGAAGATAAAGACGGTGTGATTACGATTCAAGGTGTAGGCATGGATGGCTTAAAAGCGCCGCAAAACGCCTTGGATATGGGGAACTCTGGAACCTCGATTCGCCTGATTTCAGGTGTCCTTGCTGGTGCAGATTTTGAAGTTGAAATGTTCGGAGATGATAGTCTTTCCAAACGTCCTATGGATCGCGTGACGATTCCACTGAAAAAAATGGGCGTTAGCATCTCAGGGCAAACTGAGCGAGATCTGCCCCCTCTTCGCCTAAAAGGGACGAAAAATTTAAAACCGATTCACTATGAGTTGCCAATCGCCTCTGCTCAAGTCAAGTCTGCCTTGATATTTGCAGCCTTGCAGGCTCAGGGGGAGTCCGTTATTATCGAGAAAGAATGCACTCGCAACCACACCGAAGATATGCTACAGCAATTTGGTGGCCATTTAAGTGTGGATGGCAAGAAAATCATAGTTCAAGGACCACAAAAACTGACCGGACAAAAGGTAGTTGTTCCAGGAGATATTTCCAG
The DNA here is from genome assembly GCF_001814835.1 of Streptococcus sp. HMSC072D07. GTDB lineage: Bacteria > Bacillota > Bacilli > Lactobacillales > Streptococcaceae > Streptococcus. Next base: position 201,861 of record NZ_KV818086.1, on the reverse strand, counting down.
TGCAGCCTTTTGGTTGGTCGCAGGTTTGATTGTTCCAAACTCTCGTGTGGTGCTGCAGAATGTGGGCATCAACGAAACGCGTACTGGTATTATTGATGTCATTCGTGCCATGGGAGGAAGATTGGAAATAACTGAAATTGACCCAGTTGCTAAATCAGCAACCCTGACTGTCGAGTCTTCAGACCTGAAAGGAACAGAGATTGGTGGAGCCTTGATTCCCCGCTTGATTGATGAATTGCCTATTATTGCCCTTCTAGCGACCCAAGCGCAAGGTGAAACAGTCATTAAGGATGCTGAGGAACTCAAGGTCAAGGAAACCGACCGCATTCAAGTGGTGGCAGATGCCTTAAATAGCATGGGGGCGGATATCACACCTACTACAGATGGAATGGTTATCAAAGGGAAATCAATCCTTCATGGCGCTAGAGTCAATACGTTTGGTGACCATCGAATCGGAATGATGACAGCCATCGCAGCCCTCTTGGTTGCGGATGGAGAAGTGGAACTTGATCGTGCTGAAGCCATCAATACCAGCTATCCTAGCTTCTTTGATGATTTGGAGAGCTTGATTCATGGCTAAGGTATTACTCGGATTTATGGGGGCAGGCAAGTCGACAATCGCTAGAGGATTGGACCCAGACTACATCGATATGGATGCCTTAATCGAGGAACGTTTAGGCATGTCCATTGCGAATTTCTTCGCTGAAAAAGGAGAAGTGGCCTTTCGTCAAGTAGAGTCAGAAGTCCTAGCTGACTTACTAAAAACGGACCGAGTTGTGTCAACTGGCGGAGGAGTTGTCATTTCTCAGCGAAATCGTGACTTGCTCAAAACCAATCCTGATAACATCTACCTAAAAGCAGATTTTGAAACCCTCTACCAACGTATCGCAGCTGATAAGGACAATCAGCGCCCGCTGTTTCTAAATAATAGTAAGGAAGAACTAGCAGCTATTTTCCATGAAAGACAAGCTTGGTATGAGGAAGTAGCCAGTCGGGTTCTGGATGTGACCAAGTTAAGCCCAGAGGAAATTATAGAGGAACTGAGATGAAAATTGCCTATCTAGGTCCCAAGGGATCTTTTTCGCATCATGTTGTGCAGACAGCCTTTCCCAAAGAGGAATTGCAGGCTTTTGCCAATATCACAGATGTTATCAAGGCCTATGAGCAAGGCTTAGTGGACTATTCTGTTGTACCAGTTGAAAACTCTATTGAGGGTAGCGTTCATGAAAGTTTGGATTATCTTTTTCATCAGGCTCGCATCCAAGCAGTTGCAGAAATCGTTCAGCCCATTCACCAGCAGTTGATGGTGGTTCCAGGTCAGTCAAAAATTGAGAAAATTTTTTCTCATCCTCAGGCTCTGGCTCAAGGAAAGAAATTCATCGACAAACACTATCCAGAGGCTAAAATTGAGGTAACAGCCAGTACCGCCTATGCAGCTCGATTTATTTCAGAACATCCAGATCAGCCTTATGCAGCTATTGCTCCTAAAAGTTCAGCTGAAGAATATGGCTTGGAATTGATTGCAGAGGATATTCAGGAAATGGAAGCCAATTTCACACGTTTTTGGGTGTTAGGGGCAGAGATACCGAAGATTCCTTTGAACTCACAAGCTGAAAAAATGAGTTTGGCCTTGACCTTACCAGACAACCTACCTGGTGCTCTTTACAAGGCACTTTCGACCTTTGCTTGGAGAGGGATTGACTTAACAAAGATTGAAAGTCGCCCCCTTAAAACAGCCTTGGGAGAATACTTTTTCATTATCGATGTAGACTATAGTGACAAAGAACTGGTTCATTTTGCAAGACAAGAACTAGAAGCTATTGGAATCCAGCACAAGATCCTGGGAACCTACCCGATTTTTACCATAACTGATATAGAAAAGGAGAGTCAATGAGCAAAGAAAATCCTTTAAGTCATCACGAGCAGTTACGTTATGACTATCTCTTCAAAAATATCCATTACCTCAACGACCGTGAACGGAGGGAGTTTGACTATCTGCAACAGAAAATGGCAGGTCCCAAGTCTGAAGTTCACCATTTCTACCAAGAAGAAAAAGAAGAATCTTGGGGTAGAGATATTGATCTTCCGACTTATGGCAGTAGAAGTCGATCTAAGAAACGTGAAAAGGTAACTCCTCAACCTAAAGTCAAAAAGAAAAAAAGAAGAATTCGCTTCAAACGAATATTGACTTGGTTCTTGCTGTTGATTACCTGTGTGCTTGCAGGGATGATTTTCATGTTTCTTCGAGGGTTCCAGTCAGCAGCCAATCCAACAAATAAGCCAGCTGACGCCAAGGCAGCTCAAGTAGAGGTCTTTAACGGTCAGGATACCAAAGATGGTGTGAATATTTTAGTCATGGGGACAGATGGCCGTATCGGTCAAAATAGTGCGGAGACTCGTACCGACACGATCATGGTACTGAATGTCAGTGGATCGGATAAGAAGATCAAACTAGTCAGCTTTATGCGTGACAACTTAGTTTATATCGACGGGTACAGTAAGATTGTAAATGGCCAGAAACAAACGGATAACAAACTAAATGTTGCTTATGAACTTGGGGAACAAGAAGGGCAAAAGGGGGCTGAAATGGTCCGCAAGGTTCTAAAAGACAACTTTGATTTGGATATTAAGTACTATGCCCTGGTCGACTTCCAGGCCTTTGCAACAGCTATTGATACCCTCTTCCCTGACGGAGTAACGATTGATGCTCAATTCTCAACATTGAATGGTCAACCTCTGACAGAAGCCACAGTCGGAGATGACCTTCATGCAACAGAGACAGAGTCCCCAACTCAAACTATCAAAGTTGGAAAACAGCAAATGAATGGCTCCACCTTGCTGAACTATGCTCGCTTCCGTGATGATGATGAGGGAGACTATGGCCGTACCAAACGTCAGCAACAAGTCATGTCAGCTGTTCTTGAGCAAATCAAAGATCCAACCAAGCTCTTTACGGGGTCAGAGGCACTTGGAAAAGTCTTTGGCATGACATCAACAAATCTACCATATAGCTTCTTGTTGACCAATGGCTTATCTGTCCTAGAAGGTGCTCAAAATGGCATTGAAAGACTCACCGTCCCAGAACTTGGTGACTGGGTAGACGCTTATGATATCTATGGTGGACAAGGACTTCTAGTTGATCAAAATAAATACCAAACCAAACTCGCCCAAATGGGAATGAGATAGAATACTATAAAAAAATCAAAGTTTGAATCACTAGTGAAAAAGTGGTTTAGGCTTTGATTTTTCTTAGTATCTGATGGATTTTTAGGGCTTTTTTATGGTATAATAAAACGATATAACTCGTTATTGGACAGAAGAGGAGAGACATGAGTGATTTGAAAGCGATTCAGGCTCGTAGTCTGGAAATGGCTGAATATTTCGTCGCATTTTGTAAAGAACATGATTTGTTGTGCTATCTCTGTGGTGGAGGAGCCATTGGCGCCCTTCGTAATAAGGGCTTCATTCCTTGGGATGATGATTTGGACTTTTTCATGCCGCGTAAGGACTATGAAAAATTAGCAGAACTGTGGCCACGTTATGCAGACGAGCGTTATTTCTTGTCAAAGAGTAATAAAGATTTTGTAGACCGTAACCTTTTTATTACCATTCGTGACAAGGAAACTACTTGTATCAAGCCTTATCAGAAGGATTTGGATTTGCCACACGGTTTGGCCTTGGATGTTTTACCATTGGATTATTATCCTAAAAATCCAGCTGAGCGTAAGAAACAGGTTCGTTGGGCCTTGATTTATTCACTCTTTTGTGCGCAAACTATCCCAGAAAAGCATGGTGCAGTCGTGAAATGGGGAAGTCGTATCTTACTCGGCCTGACTCCAAAATCTCTACGTTATCGCATTTGGAAAAAAGCTGAAAAAGAAATGACCAAGTATGGTCTGGCTGAGTGCGATGGAATTACGGAATTATGCTCAGGTCCCGGCTACATGCGAAACAAATACCCAATCGCATCCTTTGAAGACAATCTTTTCTTGCCATTTGAAGGAACTGAGATGCCTATTCCAGTTGGCTACGATGCTTATCTCAGCACTGCTTTTGGGGACTATATGACACCGCCACCAGCGGACAAACAAGTACCGCATCATGATGCTATTATAGCAGACATGGACAAGAGCTACACAGAGTATAAGGGAGAATATGGAGCATGATGGGAGAAAAAATAAGCGTTATCGTTCCAGTTTACAATGTAGAGGCTTATCTGGAGCGATGTGTGGAGTCGATTCTTCAACAGACTTATGCCCATTTTGAGTTAATCCTAATCAATGATGGTTCTACTGATTCCAGTGGACAGATCTGTGATCACTTAGCGTCTCAGTATGAGAATATCAAGGTTTATCATATCGAAAATGCTGGTGTTTCAAATGCTAGAAATATGGGAATTCAGCTAGCAACGGGTTCTTGGGTTACCTTTATTGATAGCGATGATTTCGTTACCCAAGATTACCTAGCTACTTTAGCAAGTGCAGCTGAAGGGTTGAATGTAGGCTTTGTAATTGCTCCTCTGCACCATATCAAAAACGGAATTGTAACAGACCTACCTTCATATTCAGGAAAAACAGAACTCTGGTCAACAGAAGAAACCATGAAGGAACTACTGATGACTACCAGAACATCATTTTTTCCAGTCGCAAAACTGTTTAAGAGAGACCTGCTTGCGGATGAAAAGTTTAATACCAATTATCACCTAGCTGAAGATGCCTTGTTTTTAACTGAATTGCTACTAAAGACAAGATGCAGTTGCGTATTTATTGACAAACCTGTTTATTATTATGATCATCGTGAGGGAAGTGCAACAACATCTGTTAATCGACATGTATTTGACACAATAGAAGTTTATAAGCAAATAATTGCTCAAGTTTCACAAGCCTTCCCTAATTTAAAATACGAATTAATAAACAGAGAATGTTGGTCGTACATCACAGTTTACGATAAAATTATCTTTACTTCACGTGAAGAGTATCAAAAGGAGAAAGCCGAGCTGAGGACTTGGATTGTTCAGCACCGACGCGAAATATGGAAAGATGCTTATTTCACCACTTTTCGCAAGGTAGCGATCCTTTCACTTGTCATTTCTCCATGGCTATATAAGAAAATTGTTGGATTAAAAAACTAATATCATGAGAAGGAGTTGAAAATGAATTTTTCAAAAATGGATGAATACTTTGAAAAATCAAAACTATGGATTGCGTATCTATTTGTTTTCATTTCGATTTTAAGTATGAGTTCACTGGTTTATAAGATAGCAAATCCCCTCTACAAGGGATTATCAGCAATTGTAGTGCTTTATATTTGCTATACCTTATTGTTTAAGTGGAAAGAAATCACAGCAGATCGTAAATTTCTATCCTTATTTGGACTATTAGCTGGAAGTCATCTGCTATCAGCTATTTTCAATCGCTCTGGACATCTGATTGGAAATGTGATTGAAATTCTCTTCATGGTAACCTATGTTTTATTATTTACCATGTTACAATCAGGGCAACTTAAAAAATTATTTGACTGGATTGCCTATACGGTTCAAATTGTATCTTTTTCTTCAGCAATTTTTGCGTTTGGTTTATTGATAAGTAGAGTCCTCATCCTATTTAAGATTGGTGAACAATCTTATTACTATGGTGTCATGAACGGCCGTCTGTGGGGGATTGTCAATCCAAATGCTAGTGCGATATTTTCATACATTAGCATTATTTTGGCTATGTATTTGATCCATAAAGGAAGTAAATATTCTGTTTATCTTAAACTGAACAATGTGATTCAATTCGTTTACTTCGCTACGATGCAAAGTCGAGGAGCCTTACTTTCTTTACTTCTCATGATTGGACTCTATAGTTTCTTTGCTACTAGAGGGAGTATCGTTAAACGATTCCTCACTTTTATAGTTGCTGGTTTGCTGATTACTGCAACTAATATTGGATTAAGCTATGTAACTTCAATCTATATCTCATCTGAAACTGCGACTGTCTTAGATTTAAACAAAGGACAATCCTATGCTGAGACAGATTCGTCTGTCACTAAGAAGAACGGTGAGCTCCATCTGATCGAAACAACACCAAGTGGTAGAACCTATATCTGGAAAAATGCCATCAAGATGGGAAGTGCCAAACCAATTTTTGGTTATGGTGTACGCAATGTTCCAGATTACTACACAGAATATTTCAGTAAATTTGAGATTCAAAACTCCCTTATCGGTGGGAATTTCCATAACATTTTTGTGACCATATTTGTCAGTTCGGGAGTTCTAGGTTTGGTATCCTTCCTTCTTGTACTGGCTTATGTCATCAAGCGCTTTTTAACGTATTTGATTGTTTCCAAGAAAAATACTGATAAATTGATCATGATTCTTTTCTTCGGTATCTTGTTTGGCCAATTATTTGAAAGTCAGATTATGTATTCAACCAACTTTATTAATATCATCTTCTGGCTAGCGATTGGCTATGGACTCGTAGTCTGCAAACGGGATGAAGGAGTTCGGTACCAAGAAGTAACAGATGTCAATGAAATTCAAGAGATGGAACTTGGAATCATGGAGTATATTCATGAAGTTTGTCAGAAAATTGGGGTCAAGTATTTCTTAGCATATGGAAGTCTAATTGGTGCTGTTCGCCATCAAGGATTTATCCCTTGGGATGATGACATGGATATCTGCATGTTACGAGAGGATTATGAAAAATTGCAAGACTACCTTATCGCTAACCCTGATGAACGTTACGAGGTCATGTCTTATAAAAACAATCTCAACTATGTTTATCCCTTCATGAAAGTGCAGGATAACCTTACCTACTTGCTAGAAGAAGATGTTCGCATCGATTCGAATATGGGAATCTATGTAGATATTTTCCCTGTAGATGGTTACGAGGATGACGTAGAATTTAAAAACAAGATGACGAAACTGATAAAGAAACGTCAATTGAGTTGCTACACCTTTAAAGGCATTACCAATACGAAAAGTGTACTGAATTCACTGCTACGCTATGTGTCAGTTATTATTTTCTATTTCACCAATACGAACAAATACGTTGCCCAGATTGAAGAGCTTGCAAAATCCCGTAAAGTTTCAGATTATGAGCAGGTGGATTATCTTATCTACAAGGATATGAACAAACCAGTGTGGAGACGTGAATGGCTGGAACAAGTTACTACTGGAACATTTGAAGGTAAGGAATTTACCATTCCGAAAAATTATCATGAAATTTTGACCTCAGACTACGGAGACTATATGCAATTGCCACCGGTTGAACAAAGAGTATCTCATCATGATTTTAAATTATGGAAGATTGTTAAAAGGTCTAAATGACGAGATTGGGATTAAGAAACATTTAAAAATATAGTCAAATTTAGGAGAATAGAACCTATGTCTGAAAGAACTTTAACTCTTGAAGAAATCAAGCAAGTAGAATTGGATATTTTAAAGTATCTACATGATCTTTGTGAACAACATCAAATCAAATACTTTATTGATTTTGGAACCTTACTAGGAGCTGTACGCCATAAAGGATTTATCCCTTGGGATGATGATACAGATATTTCCTTAGCGCGTGATGAATTTGAAAAACTTTACAAGGTTTTACAAAATGAAAATCATCCCTACTACAAATTGATTTCATTCAGAGAAACAAAGGGATATCCATACAGTTATATGAGAGTCTATGATGTAAGGACTCGTCGAGATGCTAACCTCGTAGACCCAACGGTCGTATTGGGAACTTGCGTTGACATTTTTCCATATGATGGTGTCGTCACAGAGGAAAGTGACCGTAAGAAAATGAAGCTCTACAAATATTTCATTCGACTTTCTTCTTTGAATTTTAAAGGGATCAAGTCTGAGAATGGTGGACTTAAAAACCTCCCTCGTTATATGGGATCAGCTATTTTCCGCTTAACTTCCCCACAGCTATGGAATCAAAAATTAGAGAGCCTTGCTTTGAAGTATAGTGTAGATCAAGCAACAGATCTTACTTGTACTATCTATGACCCTTATTATCCAAATGGTATAAAAAAAGAATGGCTCTATGATTTGATTGATATGCCTTATGAAAACATTGTGGTCAAGGTTCCGAGAAAATACCATGAAATACTTGTCTACGAATTTGGAGAAAACTATATGACTCCACCGCCTATTGAGCAACAAGTCCCAGGAGGGGATAAAAACTACTGGATTGATTAGATTAGTCAAAGTTGCTTATTGTTAAGATAAAGGAGTTTTCAAGGTGAAAAATAAATGGTTATTAAAATCAATTAGATATAGTGTTCTCGCATTCTTTCTATTATTGATTCAGTTATCGCAAGGAGTAGATGCAGATACCATCTCTGCAGGTTCGGGCAATCGTATCCATTTCATAAATACTAAAGCAAAATCTGGGAGTGACGCCATCCTTCTGGAAAGCAATGGTCACTATGCTTTGATTGATATGGGAGAAGACTATGATTTTCCTGATGGGAGTGATCCACGCTATCCAAGCCGCTGGGGAATTTCCATGAGAAATTATCAAGTATTGGAGGATCGATTGATTCGCCACTTGGATCAAATAGGTGTAAAAAAATTAGATTTTATTATAGGAACTCATGTTCATAGTGACCATATTGGTGGAGCGGACGAAATACTCAATCGATATCAAGTCGGTAAGTTTTATTTGAAAAAATATTCAGATGATCGGATTACAGCAAACTGGGGACTATGGGATAATCTTTTCAATTATGATAATGCTTTGAGAGCAGCTCAAAAACGAGGAGTTACTCTTATCCAGAATATTTCAGATGAGGATAGCCACCTAAAATTAGGTGATATGGATATCCAACTCTACAACTATAAGAATGAATATGATGCTAACGGGAATCTGAAAAAAGTTCGAGATGATAACTCCAACTCCATTGTTTCAGTAGTGACTGTGGCAGGAAAGAGAATCTATCTTGGTGGAGATTTGGATAATGCAGAAGGAGCAGAAGATAAGTTAGGTCCAGTTATCGGCAAGGTTGATATGATGAAATGGAACCACCATTATGATGCGACAATTTCAAATACGATTAATTTCCTTGAAAACTTATCACCAAAAATGATTATTCAGACAACTGGTGGAGATATTAATGTTGCTTCAACCAGAGAATACCTTCAGAAGAAAAACATTCAGGTTCTTCATGCTGCGAGCCAAACTCAAGACGCTACCGTTTTTGATATTAGCGATAAAGGATTTGCTAATGTTTCAAATACCTTCCCTGATATCCCTGTAGTTGACGAAAAATGGTATCAAGAAGATGGTTATTGGAAATATCGTTTGACTGACGGAGAAATGGCTATCGGCTGGAGAGAGATTGGCGGAGCCACTTACTTCTTTAATGGAAAAGGACAAATGCAAGCAGGTCGCTGGCTTCACCTTAACGACGACTGGGGAGAAAATGCCAAAGGGAATGATTACTATCTGAACCAAAATGGTAAAATGCAAACTGGTGGTTGGTTCAAACTAGATGACTCTTGGTATTATATCCAATCAAATGGTGCTAGACGATTTAGCGAGCTCTCTGAAATCGGAGGGAAAAAGTATCTCTTTGCAGCAGATGGGAAGATGCTAACAGGACATCAAGTCTATAATGGCAAGAAGATGTTCTTTAGCGAAAGTGGTGCACTCCAAACAGCAGGTAAGCCTTCAACTTGGCAAAAGATTGATTCAAATTGGTATTTCTATGATGAGGATGGGCTAAAGACCATCGGTAAAAAGAATATCAATGGAAGCACATACTACTTTAATCAAGAAGGTATCATGCAAACTGGCTGGGCCTTTGTTGATGGTCACTGGAACTATTTTGCAAGTTCTGGAGCTATGAAAACTGGTTGGGTCAAGGATCAGGAAACATGGTATTATCTGGATAAAGATGGCATCATGTTAACTGGTAGACAAGATATAAATGGTGTTCGTTACTATTTGAATGCTAGTGGTGCCATGCAGACTGGCTGGAAGTGGCAAGAAAATAGCTGGTACTTCTATACGAACTCAGGTGCTATGAAAACTGGTTGGTTGAAAGATAAAGAATCATGGTATTATTTGGATCCAGAAACAGGTATCATGGCTGTAGGATCTAAAGAGATTGACGGTAAGAACTATTTCTTCAGCTCAGCAGGTACTATGCAAGTTGGATGGCAGTGGTCAAATAATTCTTGGCATTACTACGCTACGTCTGGCGCACTCCAAACTGGTTGGTTGAAAGATGGTGATGCTTGGTATTATCTTGAAGGTAAGGAAGGCGTTATGTTAGTCGGCCTCCATCAAGTAGATGGTAAGCAATATTACTTTAGCAAATCTGGAGCCATGCAAACAAGCTGGAAATGGTTTGATAATCATTATCGTTACTTTGAATCAAATGGAGCTATGAAAACTGGCTGGATAAAATACAAAGGCGTCTGGTATTATCTAAATCCCGAAGATGGAATCATGTTGGTTGGCCTTCATAAAGTAAATGGTGATCATTATTACTTTGATGAATCAGGAGCTATGCAGACAGGTTGGAAACAGCTTGATGGTAATTGGTACTATTTCCAAGCTAATGGTTCTTTGTTGAAGAACGCAACAACACCTGATGGTTACAAAGTAAACGAAGAAGGTATCTGGAAACAGGCTGTTGCTGCTGTAAATAGCGAGGCAGTCAAGCCAGAACAGAAACAAGAAGCTAATTCCTCTATTGTTGAACAACCTAAACAAGATTCAAATCTAGAAGCCAACGCTTCTGAAAAGAAAGAAAACGAATAAAGAAAAAATCCCCTACTGGCAACTAATTTATCAGTAGGGGATTTTTTTAATTTCGTTTTAATTTAGCAAGTAAAAGGTTCAGTGCATAGTGGAGTGTTTTGTCTTTGGTAATAAAGAGGGTCAAGAGGTAATAGATACCACAAGTTGCCACGGTAGAAAGAACCATGAGAATCATATTAAAGTTTACTGTGTAGGAATTGATTTGGAAAATCATCTTGAAAATATAGAAGATTGGGATAAAACCAAGGGATATGAGGCTATAACGTGTTAAGGTTATAAAAATTTCTTTTAAACTAATCAGTTGGTGTTTCTTGATAAAATGAATTTCAAGTAAAACAACGATAGTTTCTGCGATAATGGTCGTAGCGATGTAATACTCAGGTGCAAAAATATTATTGAAATACAAGATGCTATTTAATAGTATATTGGCACCACCACCAAGGAAGTAGAAGGCAGTTAAGCGATTTTCATGGTCGTTGATAAAGATAATCTGTTTACCAAGAATCAACTCAATAGCCCAAATGATGGTACGAAAAGCGAAGACGCTAGTTACGATACCCGCTTCAAGATATTTTTCAGAAGAATAAATAACAGTTGCGTACCGTCCCAATATCATAATCCCGATACTAGTTGGAACCATAAGGAAATAGAATAGGGATGCCGCTTGATTCACGAGATAATTATAGGACTTGTAATCCTTTTTCCCGAGATAGTAGCCGAGGCGTGGAATACTGACGTTGATAGCTCCACTCAAGACACTGGCAATCAGCATGACGATACTATAGGCAATTGTATAGTAGGAAATATAGTTCTCATCCGGTCCCTTAGTGATAAACATTCTATCTAGCAGGGTATAAAGCATATTAGCGTTCGTTAAGAGAAGCATAGTAAAGAGTGGTTTAGAAGCTTTAGCTAATTCGACGAAACCGATCTTAACAAAAGAAACTTCTCTCTTAATCCAAAGAAAACTGAGCAGGTAGTTGAGGACAGTGGTCGCTGTCATAACGATAGCATAAGGAACGATATCATCTGCCGTTTTAACGAAGGCGAAGATAGCGACCAGCATGGTAATTCGAATAATTAATGTTTTATAGAGGATGAAGGCATAGTTTTCATAAGCTTCGTTCATCCATTCGATATTGAGAAATTGGAAGAGTGCTTGAGCCCCTAGGATGTAGTAGAGAACTTTCAGATTCTCAATGCTGGTGTCAAAGAAGATAATGAGGAAGTAGATACCTGTCGTCAGGAGAGAGGTAAAAACCGAGATATAAAACAACTTAGAAAAGACGTAGTTGATTTTATTCTTGTCATCCTTGACCTTACTAATAGCTCGAATCCCGTAGTTGTATATTCCAAAGGCAGCTAGTGGAATAACAAAACTTGCCCAGGTATTGGCTGTATTGAAATAACCGTAATTGGATTTGCTGAGAATCCGCGTCAGATAAGGATTGGTTATCAGTGGAAAAACGATATTGAGAATATTGACCAGCAAGCTGGCCAAGGCATTTACTTTTATATTTTTCATTGAACATTCTTTCTTAAATCTAAAATCATATCTAGTATTATATCACATTCTCGCTTCATTCTTTTGATAAAATCGTAAAAATCTAGTATAATAGATAGACTGAAAGTATGAGGTTACTAGATATGAAGATGAAACAAATTAGTGATACAACACTGAAAATCACGATGACTTTAGATGATTTGATGGATCGGGGAATGGAGATTGCAGACTTTCTCGTTCCTCAGGAAAAAACCGAAGAGTTTTTCTATGCTATTTTAGATGAGTTAGAGATGCCAGACAATTTCTTGGATAGTGGCATGCTGAGTTTCCGCGTGACGCCAAAACCTGATAAGGTCGACGTCTTTGTGACCAAGTCCAAGATTGACCAAAATTTGGATTTTGAAGATTTGGCGGATCTACCAGACATGGAAGAATTAGCCCAAATGTCGCCAGATGAATTTCTCAAAACCTTGGAAAAGAGCATTGCAGATAAGACCAAGGACGATATTGAGGCCATCCAATCTCTAGAGCAGGTCGAAGCAAAGGAAGAAGAGCAAGAGCAGGCAGACAAGGAGACGGAGAATAAGAAAGAACCTTATATCTACTATATCCTACGCTTTGCAAGCCTTGCTGACTTAGTTGCTTTTGCAAAGACGGTTAACTACCAGATGGAAACATCTGAACTCTATAAGATGAATGGACACTATTATTTGACAATCTTAGTCGATGTGGAAAATCATCCAAGTCCATATCCGGCTTGGCTCTTGGCTCGTATGCGTGAGTTTGCAGACGACAGTGACATCAGTCGTTCAGTCTTGCAAGAGTATGGGCAAATATTGATTAACCACGATGCAGTTCTCGGTCTGCAAAAGATTCGTTCATAAATTTTAAAATCAATTTTCATTTATCAAGAAAGACGAATCATGGGATTCGTTTTTTCTTTTCTAGACCGAAATAGTGATTTACTATAATAGGAATTTTCATAAAATTCTGTTATAATGGCTATATCAGAAAATTTCTAGGAGACAAACATGACAGTTAAAATTGCTTTACTTGGATTTGGTACCGTTGCAAGTGGCGTGCCATTCCTCCTAAAGGAAAATGGAGAAAAAATCGTTCAATCAGCTCATTCTGAGATTGAAGTAGCCAAGGTATTGGTCAAGGATGAAGATGAAAAGAACCGCTTGCTTGCAGCAGGAAATGGCTTTAACTTTGTAACCAATGTAGATGATATTTTAGCAGATCAAGACATTACTATCGTAGTGGAATTGATGGGGCGTATAGAACCAGCTAAGACCTTTATCACTCGTGCCTTAGAAGCTGGGAAACACGTTGTTACTGCTAACAAGGACCTTTTGGCTGTCCATGGTGCAGAATTGTTAGAAATCGCTAAAGAGCATAATGTAGCACTTTACTACGAAGCAGCTGTTGCTGGTGGGATTCCAATTCTTCGCACTCTAGCAAATTCATTGGCTTCTGATAAAATCACGCGCGTTCTTGGTGTCGTTAACGGAACTTCCAACTTCATGATGACCAAGATGGTCGAAGAAGGCTGGCCTTATGATGATGCTCTGGCTGAAGCGCAAAGACTTGGTTTTGCAGAAAGCGACCCTACAAATGACGTGGATGGGATTGACGCAGCCTACAAGATGGTGATTTTGAGCCAGTTTGCTTTTGGTATGAAGGTTGCCTTTGACGATGTAGCCCACAAGGGAATCCGCAACATCACACCAGAAGATGTAGCTGTAGCCCAAGACCTTGGCTATGTAGTGAAATTGGTTGGTTCTATCGAGGAAACTCCTTCAGGTATTGCTGCAGAAGTGACTCCAACCTTCCTACCTAAAGCACATCCACTTGCCAGTGTGAATGGGGTAATGAACGCTGTTTTTGTAGAATCTATCGGTATCGGTGAGTCTATGTATTACGGACCAGGTGCGGGTCAAAAACCAACTGCAACAAGTGTTGTAGCGGACATTGTCCGTATCGTTCGTCGTTTGAATGATGGTACCATTGGTAAAGACTTCAACGAATACAGCCGTGACTTGGTCTTGGCTAATCCAGAAGATGTCAAAGCTAATTACTACTTCTCAATCTTGGCTCCAGACTCAAAAGGTCAGGTCTTGAAACTAGCTGAAATCTTTAATGCTCAAGATATTTCCTTCAAGCAAATCCTCCAAGATGGCAAAGAGGGTGACAAGGCGCGTGTAGTGATTATCACTCATAAGATTAATAAAGCGCAGCTTGAGAATGTTTCAGCTGAGTTGGCCAAAGCTTCAGAATTTGACCTCTTGAATACCTTCAAGGTGTTAGGAGAATAGGATGAAGATTATTGTACCAGCAACCAGTGCCAATATTGGGCCAGGTTTTGATTCGGTCGGTGTAGCTGTAACCAAGTATCTTCAAATTGAGGTCTGTGAAGAACGGGATGAGTGGTTGATTGAACACCAGATTGGCAAATGGATTCCCCATGACGAGCGTAATCTTTTGCTTAAGATTGCCTTGCAAATTGCGCCTGACTTGCAACCGAGACGTTTGAAAATGACCAGCGATGTTCCCTTGGCGCGTGGCTTGGGTTCTTCAAGCTCGGTTATTGTTGCTGGAATTGAACTGGCTAACCAACTGGGCAATCTCAACTTATCTAACCACGACAAATTGCAGCTGGCTACCAAGATTGAAGGACATCCTGACAATGTGGCTCCAGCTATCTATGGAAATCTTGTTGTTGCGAGTTCTGTTGAAGGGCAGGTTTCGGCGATTGTGGCAGATTTCCCAGAGTGTGATTTTTTAGCTTATATTCCCAACTATGAATTGCGCACTCGCGACAGTCGTGGTGTCCTTCCTAAGAAATTGTCCTACAAGGAAGCTGTTGCAGCTAGTTCAATTGCCAATGTTGCTGTTGCAGCCTTGTTAGCAGGAGATATGGTGACAGCTGGACAAGCAATCGAGGGGGATCTCTTCCACGAGCGCTATCGTCAAAGTCTGGTCCGTGAATTTGCGACGATTAAGCAAGTAGCTAAAGAGAATGGAGCCTATGCGACCTATCTCTCTGGTGCCGGACCGACAGTTATGGTTCTGGCTTCTCATGACAAGATGCCCAAGATTAAAGCTGAATTGCAAAAGCAACCTTTCAAAGGCAAACTACATGACTTGAAAGTTGATACCAAAGGTGTCCGTGTCCAAACAAAGTAAAGAAATAGAAGATAGGATAGGGAAACTCTTGATTAGAGGGCTTCCTATCCTTTTTTTGAAAAGAAGTTTATACTCAATGAAAATCAAAGAGCAAACTA
>NZ_KV818085.1:0-521 GCF_001814835.1 Streptococcus sp. HMSC072D07 | reverse complement strand
CGTGAAGGTCTCAGTATCGGGGTTCACCTCTTGGTGACAGCTGGTCGCCAGACCAACCTTCGTGCTCAACTCTACTCGAACTTCAAGCACCAGTTGAGCCTACCACAGAATGAGGCAGGTGAAGTGCGAGCTATCGTGGGCTCTACGCCCCTTGCCATGACCATGGAAGATATCAAGGGACGTGCTCTTATGAAGCGGGAAGAGGTGGATGTCATCCAGCTGGCACTCCCAGTTTATGGAGCCAATGACACCCAAGTCCTCAATAACCTACGTCAGGAAGTCGCTTCCCTCCAAGAAGCCTGGACCGGACAGCGCCCAAGTGCCATCCCGATGGTGCCAGAGGAGTTGACCGAGAAAGACTTCTATAGCCGAGCAAGCGTGCAGACTGCCTATGAACACGGACTTGTGCCATTAGGACTTGACTTGGAGACAGTTGAACCGGTTACTTGGAATCTGGCTAAGGGGAATCTCCTTTACTTAACAGATAAGGAAGAGCAGATGACGGCCTTGGTGAAACACAT
>NZ_KV818084.1:0-257 GCF_001814835.1 Streptococcus sp. HMSC072D07 | reverse complement strand
AAATATGGCGCGAGACGGAATCGAACCGCCGACACATGGAGCTTCAATCCATTGCTCTACCAACTGAGCTACCGAGCCAAATTGCGGGAGCAGGATTTGAACCTACGACCTTCGGGTTATGAGCCCGACGAGCTACCGAGCTGCTCCATCCCGCGTTAATATAAAAAGGAGGATGTGGGATTCGAACCCACGCACGCTTTTACACGCCTGACGGTTTTCAAGACCGTTCCCTTCAGCCGGACTTGGGTAATCCTCCA
>NZ_KV818083.1:0-650 GCF_001814835.1 Streptococcus sp. HMSC072D07 | reverse complement strand
AGCCAGTCAGCATCAGTAAGTTCGAGTGAATCCGCATCAGTAAGTGCAAGTCAGTCTGCATCTGTAAGCGCAAGTGAGTCCGCCTCAGCAAGTTCGAGCCAGTCTGCTTCAGTAAGTTCGAGCCAATCCGCCTCAGTAAGTTCGAGTCAGTCCGCATCAGTGAGTGCCAGCCAATCAGTTTCAGTAAGTGCCAGCCAATCCGCTTCAGCGAGCGCAAGTGAATCGGCCTCAGCCAGCGCTAGCCAGTCAGCATCAGTAAGTGCTAGTCAATCTGCGTCGGCAAGTTCGAGTCAGTCAGCCTCAGTAAGCTCGAGCCAATCCGCTTCAGCGAGCGCTAGTCAGTCAGCATCAGTAAGCTCGAGTCAATCCGCTTCGGCAAGCTCAAGTGAATCAGCCTCAGTAAGCTCGAGCCAATCAGCTTCAGTGAGCGCTAGTCAGTCTGTATCGGTAAGCACAAGTGAGTCAGCTTCAGCGAGCGCCAGCGAATCAGCCTCAGTAAGCACAAGCGAATCGGCATCAGTCAGCGTTAGCCAATCAGCTTCAGTCAGCGCCAGCCAATCCGCTTCAGCAAGTGCCAGCGAATCCGCTTCATTGAGTTCGAGCCAATCAGCGTCCGTGAGTGCTAGTCAATCCGCATCAGTAAGCGCAAG
>NZ_KV818082.1:0-200 GCF_001814835.1 Streptococcus sp. HMSC072D07 | reverse complement strand
AAAAATGGTCTATGTATCCTGCAATGTTTCGACCTTGGCTCGAGATTTGGTTAAACTGGTAAAAGTCTATGACCTCCAGTATATCCAGTCGGTCGATATGTTTCCCCACACTGCACGAACAGAAGCAGTGGTTAAATTAGTGAAGAAAAGAAAAAATTAACTTCACTGAAAAAAGTCCTTGACAAAGGTAAAAAAGTAGG
>NZ_KV818081.1:3220-6220 GCF_001814835.1 Streptococcus sp. HMSC072D07 | reverse complement strand
TCGCAGAGAGTCAATATAGTGATTTTCCATAAATCCATGAACTGCCTGAATTCATTTCAGGTGGTTTTCTTTTGTTTTCCACATCTTCTCACAGTATCTCTCATGTGGTATAATAGAACAAGAACATTACTATGTGGCCGATGGGTTGGCAAGTAAAATGAAAGTATTAATGATATAGAAAGGGAAGAAATGGGAAGAGCAGAGATACAAGCAGAAATTAATGAAATAAATCAATCTATATCATCTTTAACGACAGAGATTGATAAATTTGTTGAAATAAAAAAATCTTTAACATCATTTCCGACAACGATTAGTTATGTATTGGTAAGTGATGAAAATATCAAAAGTGGTTATAATCTAGCTGGAAAGAAATATTCAGAGCAAACTACTTCAGAGCAAGAACTTTTGAAGAATCTTAAACGAGACTTTAATACAAAAATTGATAATGTTTCCGAAAAAGTCTCTAAGAAAATTCAAGAATTAGAAGAAGAAAAGAGTGATTTGGCAATAAGAAAGTTCCTTTTAGGCATTGACTTGTTAGCTACGAAGGAGTGAAAATATGAGTGAAGTTATTAAAGTATATGATTTACCAGCAATAGAACGGTATGCAAAAGCAATTCAGGAGTTTTCTAAAAATGTTGAGTCAGCATCTGAGGAAACAGAACGACAATTTAATACTAAGACAGGGAATAATACTGATGAAGCACTTGCGCTGACAGCCTTTTTTGAGCGTTTAAATTCTTTACAAAATCAAGTATTTCACACATTCCCTAAGTATATAAGCAATTTTTCAGGGAGTATTTCACACTTTGAAAATAGTATTAGTGATGCTGGTTTTGATAAGGAGGCCTGGACTAGTGAAACTGGTATGCAAGAGGTAGGGACTAAATTGACTGGAGAAGGGGAAGATAGTCAATTATATACCGTGAAAGATACCATAAAAAATCTTCAATCTTTACTGGATACTGCAACTACAGCTCTTGGGATAGAAAATGAGAGCTTAGAAGCAACAAAAACAGCTGCAGAAGGAAGTTTGACAAGTGCAAAAGATAGTCGTCAAGCAACTCATAATACAATTCAAAGTGCTCATGATACTTTTAACACAACCTTATTTGACGTACTTTCTGGGTTAATGGATTTGAAAAATAGTATTGAGGTGGCTCAAGCAAAGCTTGCAGTTACGCCCAATGTTGTAATGGATTCTATTAAAAACAAAACTCTTACTCCAGATAAGATTTATTATCTTGATGCGATACAAAGCAAATCAGATGCAAAGATTATGACAGTGATTTTGAGTGAGGCTGATTATGCTGATAAGAGAGCATTCTTTACAGATTTAGCAAATGTGAATACAAAGGATTCTAGCCTAGGAGTAGGGCAGATAATTGTTGAGCGTTTGATGTATGAAGTTCATCATGCTGAAGAAGACGGTAGTGTCCCTAACCTATCAATTTTCATGGCAGCCTTAACTCAACGAGATAAAGAAAGTGTAAAAGACTATGCATTGAGGTTGTCTGCGGCAGCAGAAGCGACAGGAAACAGTTATAAAGTACAGGTGGATACTCTGATGCCAGAGTTTCCTCCACCAGGATCTCCTAGAGAGGCTTATACTGAGTATTTCAATCGAAAAAATAGTGCTGAAGTTCGTGCAGCAGTTTTGGCATTAAATAACAAAGTAGAGTGGTATGAAAAACTAAACGGTCTTTTTATGTATACTGCTATGAATGATATGGGGAAAGGGAAGACAAGTCTTCAAGTTCCAAAACCGAATGGTGGTTTCGAAAGTCAAATTTTTTCCACTAATCATTCATTTAAAGAAGGTAGTTTTAAATTAACAAAAGAGACTGATGGGAAAGGCTTTTCTTTCACAGTTTTAAATAGAACTTTTGTTTCTACAAATGTTAAGTCTGAAATCATTGATGAAAAAACAGCACTAAATATTCAAGAGAACAGTGACAAAATCAAAGATTTGAATGCAGAAAAGTCGAAGCTCTTTGCTTCAACGGTTCTAAATACAGTTAAAGACCTTGGTAAGTTATATGCGCCTGCAGGTGTCATGATTGGGATTGTTGAGGCTGGTATGAGTTCAGATAAGGATATTAAAAAGGTTATCAATGGCGCGGAGGCGATTTCTTCACCAGTTTTATTAGATCAAATTCCGGAACACAAGTATAGTAATAAAGCTAAAGGCTTGACAAAAATTGCAAAAAATATTTATGATTATTTTGAAAAAAGTGAAAATTACGATAAAGAAATTAAAACCCTTAAGAAAAGTAGTGAGGCCGAATTTTGGCAATATGGTGGGACTTCTTTCACAAACGATGATAAATCTAAGAGTAATTCTCAATATATCAGTCCTAGCTACGATGTAGAAGCCTATCTGAAGCAACAAGATCTAAAGAAAAATGGTCTGCGAACTTACATTGCAGAGACGGCCATTAGTAATGGACAGGATCCATATGAAGTATTGAACAAGTTTGATGAAGCAATTGATCGTAGTGAATTAAGTGGTGATTACGATGCGGATATGAAGGCTCTTTTGAGAGGGAAACCCAATCCTAATCGCAGTCTAGAGTGGATTGGTTTTGAGAAGTTGTATAATGGGCTCAAGGATGCGGAAACAGCTATTAATAAACCTCAATCATCTGAAAATTATCCGTCTTATTTCACTCGAGATTCTTATCGACAATGGTCTTATTTAGGTTATGTAAATGGAGTAGGTGCAGGAGGAAACTGATACGATGAGGAATATATTATCAAATAGGCGTGCTTTTCAATTTGTGTTAGCTAGCCTAATTCTTATCCCTTTCATTATAGTTGGTATTATTGGATTCCAACAATTTTTTAAAGAACCTGAAAAAGTCGAGTATTCCATTGAAGAATACCATTCTGTAAAAGAAAACGTATATTTTTTCGGGAATCAACGAAAATTCGTTTTAGTGCGTAGAGGTTCTTTTGGGAATGGTACCTATCTTTATACAACCGAGCGGAAAGTGATGA
>NZ_KV818081.1:2566-3120 GCF_001814835.1 Streptococcus sp. HMSC072D07 | reverse complement strand
AAGATTCGTCTTTATGACTATAGAACAGAAGATTTAGCCGATAAAGAAGTGGATCTAAACAAAGTAGTCGAAGACTATGACGCCAGTTTTTTTCCGATTGATTTCAGAATCTTCACCTATCGTAATAATCCCAAGAACGTCATCAATATAGAAGTTAAAGACAAACAAGGTACTATGAAAACCTTTGTTTTAAACATTGATAGCGGAAAAGTAGAAGGAGAGTATCAAAAGCGTTCAGATATCTATGAAGCGGGTCCTTACTTTTATTATACGACACTAGATCAGTATGCAAAAGATAAGGGATACTTAGTGGATCACCTCATCAGTATTTCTAGTGATTTTAAAGAGGAGGGCAAGGTTATTGATACCAACATCAACCTCTTTGAGGAATATCCTGAAATTGAGAAAAAAATAACTGAAGAAGGTTGGATTCTTAATCCTCAAGAGGAATACGTGACCCCAGAGGAATGGTTTGACAAAGTGTTACACTGGATGGCGCCTAAGGGAGAAGACAAACTGACTATTTATGGTATAGATACTAAGGGTCAGATTTC
>NZ_KV818081.1:1235-2466 GCF_001814835.1 Streptococcus sp. HMSC072D07 | reverse complement strand
ATACCAGATGACATTCGCTCGCTGATTGATGCACCAGTGACAGGTAATTTTGAAGATTGTGTTAAGCGAACCAAAGCAACAATGGAGAGTTTAGTAACAACGGTTGATTCGCTTGATCAATATTTAGATAGTGTAGCGGAAGCTTTCGCGGCAACAGAAGCTAGTTTAGTTGCGGCAATTGATGGAGGTATCTATATTAAAGCTCCTGAGTCACGAGCAGAACGTAGAGAACGATATATCCAAGGCGGAAAAGATTCTAAGGAACGCCACAATCGTAGGAAAATGGTTGAAATCGCAGAGAGTCAATACAAAGATTTTCCATAAATATATGAATCACTGAATTCATTTCAGGTGGTTTTCTTTTGCTTTTCTCATCTTCTCACGGTATCACTCATGTGGTATAATGGAACAAAGGCATTTTCCTTTTGCTTTTCTGTTTGGCAAAAATTCGAAGACGGCTGTTGGGAAAATCGGGAAGTCTGTGCTAGGTGTTACCATTGATACAATTGTTATTGAAGCAGATGAATTAGTAAGAAATATTATAGAAAGTACTTCCCACCTATCAGATGAGCAGAAACGTACTGATGAAAATGGTCTTATTTAGGTTATGTAAATGGCGTAGGTGCAGGAGGACACTGATACGATGAGGAAGATATTAAAAAATAAGCGTGCTTTTCAATTTGTGTTAGCTAGCCTAATTCTTATCCCTTTTATTATAGTAGGTACTGTTGGGTTACAACAATTATTTAAAGAACCTGAAAAAGTCGAATATTCTATTGAAGAATACCATTCTGTAAAAGAAAACGTATATTTTTTCGGGAATCAACGAAAATTCGTCTTATTAAACACCGATTCCAAAGCGAGACCTGGGGGTGGTGTCTATCTTTATACAACCGAGCGGAAAGTGATGACAAGTAAAGGTGGAGTTGATTTAACCGATAGAAAAAACAGGCCCAAATCAGATTATTGGAAGATTCGTCTTTATGACTATAGAACAGAAGACTTAGCCGTTAAAGAAGTGGATCTAAACAAAGTGGTCGCAGACTATGACGCCAGTTTTTTTCCGATTGATTTCAGAATCTTCACCTATCGTAATAATCCCAAGAACGTCATCAATATAGAAGTTAAAGACAAACAAGGTACTATAAAAACCGTAGTTTTAAACATTGATAGTGGAAAAGTAGAAGGAGAGTATCAAGAGCGTTCAGATATCTATGAAGCGGGTCCTTAC
>NZ_KV818081.1:0-1135 GCF_001814835.1 Streptococcus sp. HMSC072D07 | reverse complement strand
ATATCCTGAAATTGAGAAAAAAATAACTGAAGGAGATTGGGCTCTTATTCCTCAAGAAGAATACGTGACCCCAGAGGAATGGTTTGACAAAGTTTTGTACTGGATGGCTCCTAAGGGAGAAGAGAAACTGACGATTTATGGTATAGATACTAAGGGTCAGATTTCTGATACCCCACTCACAACTTATGCAGATTATCAAGCCTGGGTTCAAAAGCAACGATCAGAAGGGAATATAAATGAAACGAATTGATCCTGAGAGAATAAAGAGTATAAAAGCGAGTATCAACGCATCTTCTAATGAAATACCAGATGACATTCGCTCGCTGATTGATGCGCCAGTGACAGGTAATTTTGAAGACTGTGTTAAGCGAACCAAAGCAACAATGGAGAGCTTAGTAACAACGGTTGATTCGCTTGATCAGTATTTAGATAGTGTAGCGGATGCTTTTGCGGCAACAGAAGCTGCTTTAGCTGCGGCAATTGATGGAGGTATCTATATTAAAGCTCCTGAGTCACGAGCAGAACGTAGAGAACGATATATCCAAGGCGGAAAAGATTCTAAGGAACGCCACAATCGTAGGAAAATGGTTGAAATCGCAGAGAGTCAATATAGTGATTTTCCATAATTACACAAATCACCTGAATTTATTTCAGGTGGTTTTCTTTTGTTTTTCTCAACTTCTCACGTTATCTATCATGTGGTATAATAGAACAAAAACATTTTCCTTCTAGTACCTTGAAAATTCTATGCTATTTACAAAAAATATACCCTGTCCCTCGGGGTCCACTTGATCCTAGCTACTCAGAAACCATCTGGTGTGGTGGATGACCAGATCTGGTCTAACTCACGCTTCAAGATCGCTCTTAAGGTGGCGGACCGTTCGGACTCCAATGAAATGCTTCATACGCCGGACGCAGCTGAGATTACTCAGACAGGACGTGCCTATCTACAGGTCGGAAATAACGAAGTCTATGAACTCTTCCAGTCAGCCTGGTCAGGGGCAGATTACCAGCCGGACAAGGACGATATGGGGATCGAGGACCATACTATCTACCTGATCAATGAATTGGGTCAATATGAGATCTTGAATGAAGACCTCTCTGGCTTAGAAGATGTGGATGAGATCAAGGAAGT
>NZ_KV818080.1:0-743 GCF_001814835.1 Streptococcus sp. HMSC072D07 | reverse complement strand
AATCGGGAAGACAGGATTCGAACCTGCGACACCTTGGTCCCAAACCAAGTACTCTACCAAGCTGAGCTACTTCCCGCGTTAAATAAAAAAATGCACCCTAGAGGAGTCGAACCTCTAACCGCCTGATTCGTAGTCAGGTACTCTATCCAGTTGAGCTAAGGGTGCTCATCATTATATGCCGAGGACCGGAATCGAACCGGTACGATCGTTACCAATCGCAGGATTTTAAGTCCTGTGCGTCTGCCAGTTCCGCCACCCCGGCCTCTCTAAGCGAACGACGGGATTCGAACCCGCGACCCCCACCTTGGCAAGGTGGTGTTCTACCACTGAACTACGTTCGCATCGACCTCTTATTCTATATAAAAAAATGCCGGCTACATGACTTGAACACGCGACCCTCTGATTACAAATCAGATGCTCTACCAACTGAGCTAAGCCGGCTGATTTCTATTATGCGGGTTAAGGGACTTGAACCCCCACGCCGTTAAGCGCCAGATCCTAAATCTGGTGCGTCTGCCAATTCCGCCAAACCCGCAAATATGACCCGTACTGGGCTCGAACCAGTGACCCATTGATTAAAAGTCAATTGCTCTACCAACTGAGCTAACGAGTCTAAAATAACTTCCGTTATCTTAAACGGTCCCGACGGGAATCGAACCCGCGATCTTCGCCGTGACAGGGCGACGTGATAACCGCTACACTACGGGACCTATGGGAGTTAACGGGATCGAACCGCTGACCCT
>NZ_KV818079.1:69044-71206 GCF_001814835.1 Streptococcus sp. HMSC072D07 | reverse complement strand
GATGCCTTGTCATAAGACTTAAAGCTCCATGTACCCTCTGCCGTCTTCACTTCTGTTTGGCTTGGTTGTGTTGGCGTTACTTGAGTACCATTAGACAAGTTCTTTTCTGTTGCTGGAAGCAGGTCTTTCACTTCTTGTGGAAGTTCTTTGCCTGGGGTTCCACTCACAAACTCATGATGTTTTTCATAAAGGAGGGCCGTGCTTACCTGATTAGAAGGAGCTGATAAATTATCAACATGCAATGTTACAGTATTGTCAATCTTTCCAGAACCTTTTTCTTCTACTTTTTTGTTTGTAGTAGTATTATAAGTTACAATAATTTCAGCAGAAGAATTTGCTTTTATGTATTCAGGTGTCATTTTAACAGTAACAGTTTGACCATTCTTTTCAATAGTATAATCACGCCCTTCCTGTAAAGTCACTCCACCTGATTCCACTTTAAGTCCTTGATAATTAAGGCGCTCATCAAATTTCTGAACCATTTCGATAGATGAAGGCGTTGCTAAAATGTCCTTACCTGGAACCGGAACTTTAAACGTAGCTTTATAGGTTACATCTTGTCCTTCCTTAGCTGGAATCTCTGTAGGATCCACTGCTAGAACAGGGCTCGGATCAATTTTTTCAATATAAAGACCAAAGACGGCCGAAGCAACCTCTGTTGATGAGTAACCAAAATTCATACTATTACTATTTGATCGAAGGGCAAAACCAGAGATATTGTTCTCAGAATAGCTACCGCTTGTAATCTGAGTTGCTACCCAAGCAGTTCGATCTCCTTGATCTTCCTGTCTTAAGACATTGGCATTATTCATCAAACGAAGATTAACATCATTTTGATAATCCTTAACATAGAAGGTTTCCTTCAAGTTGTTGGCATCCATTGCATCGATGTCTGTTGGCTTCATAACCAACTTCAAATCTGTCTCGGAACCATCTGCATAACGCAACTCTGCTGTTACATCCGCATCAAGCCAAAAAGCCTTATTCATAATGTAGTCATGAGCTGCATCTACATAGGGAACATTCCCAATTTCAAAAGCATTATTTTCCCACAATTCTGAAATAGAGAAAAATTCAACAGTAGATTTTTGAGCACTATTCATCTCAGATTCTGCCTGAGCAGTGTTTAGATAGTGAAGAGTTACCTTATTGAATTTTAAGTAAGCATCTACTTGCTTACCATTAACTGTCCCAATATTTGTGAATTTTAGAGAAAGAGGATTTTCAAAAACTTGATCCTGTTTTTTACTTTTATCTACTTTAAGAGTAAAGTTCTCCATCTCGCCTGGATAGGCACCACCCCAGAGATATTCATAGTGGGGATTCGATAAATGAAACTGATCAACAGCCTGTGATTTAGATAAAACACTAAAATTGTTGATGTTCAAATTAAACTTACGAATATCCAAGGTTGAGATATCCGTTCCGTTTTTTATTTCTTCTAAAGCCGCATAAGATTGAAGCGGAATAAGAAAAATAGAAAAAAGTAAAACGACTAGTCCGAGAAAAGCCTGTTTTTTTCTACTGAAAATAGTAGAAAAAGGCATTCTCATGCGATATTTCCATTTCATAATGTACCTCCAAAACTAAAAATGATTGTTTAATCATTTCAAAAGAAATATTCATCTCATTTTAACACAAAAAAAGGGCAATTAAAAGTAGATTATAGATAAAAATTTATTATTTTGTATTTCCAGATTGTCAATTTTTGGTGAGAATAATTAAAATATAAAAATTTTAGAAAAGGCGTTTACACCATGTGAATAACTGTTTTATAGTTAATCCTATTATCACTCTATGAGTTTCATAACGTACTCAAGCCACACATAAACATTAATATATTTAATTTTTTATAAAGAAAGAACCCAAGAATAAATTCTGGGTTCTTTTTAGTATTTCTCGTACAAAAGATACTTTTGTATATTAGAGAGCCTTAGTCCTTCTTACGAACGACAAAGCCTACTAGACCGGCGATAAATAAACCAATCATTGAAAGAAGACTGGTAGAAGCTGTACCTGTGCTTGGTAGAACTTTCTGTTCTTGGCTTGCAGTTTCTTCTTTCTTAGTGCTTTCAGCTTGGTTCCCTGTTGTCGCAGTATCATTCTTATTACCGTTGGTTGTTGTAGAAGCTACTTTCTTAGTTCCAACTTCGACAACTTCG
>NZ_KV818079.1:68436-68944 GCF_001814835.1 Streptococcus sp. HMSC072D07 | reverse complement strand
TATAAACAATGGTGCGAACACCCTTCTTACCAGCAGCTTTCACTTGACGACTTCCTTCTGGAAGGTCTGCGTTCTGCACTTCTTTGACTTGGAAAGCAACTTCTTCTGTCTTCGTTTCTTCCTTAGTCGTTACAACTGGGGCTACTACTTTCTTAGTTCCAACTTCGACAACTTCGTCTACTGCTGGAGTAGTGATTGTGTTTGATTTCTCAACACGACCTGTTTCAACGCCATCTGTGTAAGTCACTGTATAAACAATGGTGCGAACACCCTTCTTACCAACAGCTTTCACTTGACGACTTCCTTCTGGAAGATTTGGATTTGTTACTTCCTTAGTTTGGAAAGCAACTTCTTCTGTCTTGGTCTCTTCCTTAGTCGTTACAACCGCTGCTTTCTTAGTTCCAATTTCGACAACTTCGTCTACTGCTGGAGTAGTGATTGTGTTTGATTTCACCTCGCGACCTGTTTCAACGCCGTCTGTGTAAGTCACTGTATAAACAATGGTGCG
>NZ_KV818079.1:64785-68336 GCF_001814835.1 Streptococcus sp. HMSC072D07 | reverse complement strand
ACTTCGTCTACTGCTGGAGTAGTGATTGTGTTGGATTTCACCTCACGACCTGTTTCAACGCCGTCTGTGTAAGTGACAGTTTCAACAATGGTACGAACACCTTTTTGCCCAGCTGTTTTCACTCGGCGAACACCTTCAGCTAAGAGTGCATTTTCAACCTCACGAGTCTGGAAGGCAACTTCTTCAGTTTTGGTTACTTCCTTAGTCGTTACAACAGCTTTCCCACCGGTATAGGTAATCTTGTTTTTTGCAGCTTTCTTGGTCTTGCGTGAAACTTCTTTACGAGATTTTTCAACACCATCCACTTTTGTCACTTCATAAGTGACTTCATCAATACCTTCTTCACCTTCTTCAACACGTGTTTGACCTTTATCCAGTGCTGGGTCTACTTTCGTTTCTTCTTTAAAAGCAACTTTCTCCTCTACAGTCACTGTTTCTTTGGTTTCTACACCTGTTTTCTTAGTTCCTACTTCGATGATTTCTTCTACTGGTTCTTTAATTACCGTTTGGCTCTTTCTATCACGTTTTTTCTCAACGCCATTTACCAAAGTAACATCCCAAACAACTTTCTTCTGACCTTTTTCTCCCGCTTGTTTTACCTTTCGAGTACCTTCAGCGAGGTCTGCATTGTTTTCTGTCCGAGATGGGTAAGGAATCTCCTCAGTAGTTGTGACTTCTTGATGTTCTTCTTTTAAATCTCCCCCAGTGAGAAGTGCCTCAGCCTTAGCTTTTAAAGAATTGTAGCGAGCTTCAAGCGCCGCAAAACTTTTTTGACCTTCTGGACTCTTCATTGCCTTCTTTGCAGTCTCAAAAAAATTCTTTGCTTCTTCTACATCACCCTCTAGGAGTTCTTTATTATCCTCATCTGGACTATTTGTAAAATCCTTAATTGAAGATTCTATACTATCAAGCATTCTTTTGAAAGTATTTGCAATACTTCGCTCTTGGCCATCTGGAATTTCTTCATCTTCCGCTGGTGTCTCTTCCGCATGCACTGTTGGAATTTGATACAAGTCGGGAGCTACATGATAAGTGGCTACTCCAAGTGCATTTAAAGCAAGTATAGAAATTCCTAACTTTAATAATTTTTTTCTACTCATTATTCTTTCCTTAACACTTTCAATATACAGTAAGGAGAAGAGTAAAATTTTCTACTCTCCTCTTACTATATGATACTAACGTTCAGCTTTACGCTTCCAAACTAGAAGTCCAGCAAGTCCTAGAGCTAGGGCTGCAAGTACTCCAAAGATTGAAGATCCTTCAGAACCTGTATTTGGCAATGTTTTCTTAGGTTCTGCTGGAGGAACGGTTCCACCTGGTGGCGGAGTTTGTGGTTTTTCTGGTGTTGGTGGTGTTGGTGGGAACACCACAACTTTGTTGGTAGTTTTTGGCTTTGGATTATGGTTAAAGCTTACTTCAGCTGTATTTGGTACACCACCAGTGAATTTTGTAAAATCTGTTCCTTCTTTGAAGTTAGTGTAAAGTATAAGACGTACGGTACTTCCCTTCAAGGCTTCAAGAACATCCTTATCGCTGATTTCAAAAGTCACAACATTGCTAGTTTCATCGTAAGTAACAGTAGCAATTGCTTCTAAATCTTTACCTACTAATTCACCGCGGTCATTTGAAACTTTAGACAATTTATCAATAGCTGCTTGAAGCTTGGTTTGAGCTTCTTTTAGTTTCTTGATTTCATTTTCAAGTTTCTCTTGTTGTTGTTTCTTATCAGCTGGTGCCAATTCTGATTCTTTCTCAGCTGGTGCTTGAAGTTTAGCCAAGTTTTCTTCAGCTGCTTTCAACTCTGCTTCCAAG
Organism: Streptococcus sp. HMSC072D07; assembly: GCF_001814835.1. Lineage (GTDB taxonomy): Bacteria > Bacillota > Bacilli > Lactobacillales > Streptococcaceae > Streptococcus. Next base: position 66,524 of record NZ_KV818079.1, on the reverse strand, counting down.
CTTGCAAGATCTTGACTTGGCTCGCTAGTTGCAGGTTTCTTATCTTCTGATGCAGAAGAATCAGATGTAGCTGGAGTTGTTTCTTCAGCAGCTGTTGCTGGAGTAGCTGGTGTTGTAGTTTCAGCTGGTTTAGCTGGCTGCGCTGCCTTAGCTGCTTCCAACTTCGCTTTCAATTCAGCTACTTTAGCTTCCGCTGCCTTGAGTTCTTCCTTCTTACCAGTCTCTGTTGAAGTCTCTTCTGTTGACTTGCCTGTCAAAGCTTTGAGTTCTTTCTCAGACTGTTCAAGTTGAGCTTGAAGAGTTGCTTTGATCTTGTCAAACTGAGCATTTTCAACTTTAAGAGCGATACGGTCTTTGTTGACTTTCAAGACTGAATCGATTTTATCAGTGATCGTAAAGCTAGTCAAGTCTGTCTTGATAAGACGACCATATTGATCCTTCTTAGCATTTCCGTTTTCATCTACTGGATCTGTTGGAACCGGTGTAGTGATATCGAAGCGGAAGGTATCTAAAGCGTTTGGTAAGTGGTAGTCTTTATCAGGTTTAGATCCATCTTCTGGCCCAACTGTCTTAGCAGGTTCACCTGGTGTTGGATCTGTTGGTTTTTCTGGGTCACGCGGTTTCACCGTTACTGGTTTTGTTTCCTTGCTGCCAGATTGACCATTCGCATCCTTGAAGTTGACAGTTGCTTTGTTTGGTACCAATTGGTCCTTATAAGCTTTCAAATCGCTATTCGCTTTGAGTTTAGCTGGAATATACAATTGGATTTCTTTGAAACCTTTCAATCGAGCGAAATCTTTCACTTTCACAGTGACTGTATTTCCCTTAACACTTGTTTCAAGGGCACCATTTGCATCACGACCATCCACATAGGCTACTGGCGTATCAGCGATTGCCAAGACCGGTTCGAGTGTATCTGTTACAGTGAACTCTTTGTACTTATCAATATCTTTTGGTAAAACTGTATTGACATTGTACATGTAAGGTGCATCGTATTCGACATCCAAGTGGTCCAAGGTACGGTTGATTTTCTTCGTAATTTCTGGTTCTGGTTCTTTTGGAACGATAACCGGAACTTTATTCGAATCTTTGTGTAGCCCTGGTTTGTGTGGGAACTTCGCGTCATAAGAAGCTGTATTTGGAACAGTGAATCCACGATCTGTTAGATATGGAGTCAAATCAGCTCCCGCTTTAATCTTCGCAGTGAAGCTCAATTCAACTGCTTGACCACCATTTGCTTTCACTTGCTCTTTTGTAAGTGTCAAGGTAATGGTTTGACCTTCTACCTTGATTTGGCTAGCGTCAAGCGCTTGACCATTCAAGCTCGCGTTTGCTGAACCTGCATAATCAAGAACAGATTCAAGTGTATCACTTACACTGAAGACTGTCGCATCTGTTGGAACACTTGTTTTCACGTTGTAGGTGAAGACTTGATCACGATCAGCGAGTGTTTCTTCAGCTTTCGTGTTGACATCTTTCTTGATTTCTGGCTCTTCTGGAGTCGGTGGCGTTACTGGAACTTCATTGGAATCCTTAGTGAAGCCTGGTTTGTTTGGAAGATCTACCTTGTAAGCTGCCTTGTTCGGAACCTTGATTGACTTATCTTCTGTTACATAATCAGACAAGTTAGCACCCGCTTTGATCTTAGCGTCGAAAGTTAATTCAACAGCTTGACCAGCACTTGTTTTAGCTTGTTCTTCTGTAAGCGTCAAGGTAATGGTTTGACCTTCTACCTTGAT
>NZ_KV818079.1:54001-64685 GCF_001814835.1 Streptococcus sp. HMSC072D07 | reverse complement strand
CCATTCAATTTAGCACTTGAAGTTCCTGCGAACTCAAGAACATCCACTAGTGTATCCGTTACCGCGAAGACTGTCGCATCTTGCGCTACTGTTGTTTTCACGTTGTAAGTGAAGACTTGGTCACGTTTGTCAAGAGTTTCAGCTTCTTTGCCGTTCACATCTTTCTTGATTTCTGGTTCTTCTGGTGTTGGTGGCGTTACTGGGACTTCATTAGAGTCTTTCGTAAAGCCTGGTTTGTTTGGAAGATCTGCCTTGTAAGCTGCCTTGTTAGGAACTTTCACAGTCTTATCTTCTGATAGGTAAGCAGACAAGTTCGCGCCGGCTTTGATCTTCGCGTCGAATGTTAATTCAACTGCTTGACCGCCATTGGCTTTCACTTGTTCTTCTGTAAGGGTCAAGGTGATGGTTTGACCTTCTACCTTGATTTGGCTTGCTTCAAGAGCTTGACCATTCAATTTAGCACTTGAAGTTCCTGCGAATTCAAGAACGTCTACTAGTGTATCTGTGACTGAGAAGGCTGTCGCATCTTGCGCTACTGTTGTTTTCACGTTGTAAGTGAAGACTTGGTCACGTTTGTCAAGAGTTTCAGCTTCTTTGCCGTTCACATCTTTCTTGATTTCTGGTTCTTCTGGTGTTGGTGGCGTTACTGGGACTTCATTGGAATCCTTGTGATATTTCGGATTGTGATCGATGTCGTAAGAAGCCTTGTTTGGAATTTCAGTCTTACCATCTTTGGTTACATAAGCAGACAAGTTGGCATTATCTCTAATCTTAGCCTTGAAATTCACTTCAATAGACTTACCGGCATCTGCTTTTACAGAAGCTTCTGTAAAGGCAACTTTGATGACTTGACCAGAAAGTGTCACTGTCGCCTTCGATCCTGCATCCTCACCATCAAGTTTAACAGTAGCTGAAGCATTCTCACCGACAAATTCTAGAACTTCTTTCAACTCGTCTGTCATCTCAAACACAGTTGCGCTGGCAGGCATTGTTGTTTTCAAAGTATAAGTAAATTCTTCATTACGTTTTGCAAGATCATAACGTTCTGCTCCGTTTACTTCCTTCTTAAGCTCTGGAGTAGTGGTTGGTGGTGGTGTAACTGTAACTGGTTTTGATTCTTTCTTAGAATCAGGATTATCATTAATGATGTAGCTAGCAGTATTTGGTACTACCGGCTTGTCTTTTGATTCATTTGGATAAGTCGCTAAGAGTGCATCAAAGGTAATGCCTTCCTTCACCTTAGCCTTAAATGAAACTTGTACAGCTTTACCAGCATATTGTTTCACTTGCTCTTTACCAAATGTGACCGTCAAACGTTGACCTTCTGTTGTTACAGTGAGGTCTTGAACAGCTTGGCCATCAACAGTGACCGTTGCTTCTCCTTCAAATGCCAATTCTTTGACGATATCATCTGAAATGGTGAAGGTATCTGCCACATGTGGAACCGTTGAGTCAATCGTATAAGTAAAGATTTCTGATAACTTACCAAGATCTGCGTGTTCCTGACCATTCACCTTCTTCGTGATTGGTGGTGGTGTAACAGTGACCGGCTTGGTTTCTTTCTCACCTTGTTGGTCATTCTTGTTGGTGTAAGTAATCTTAGCTTTGTTCTCAATAGATGGAACAGTTGAGCCTTTCTTCACTTTGGCATGAATCACGAGCTCTACTTCTTGGTTACCGTAGTCACCCGCATTCGCAAAATCTTTCATCGTTGCAGTCACGGTTTGACCTTGAACTGTTACATCGAAGAATTTCGCTGCAGCTCCCTTGATTTCAGCTTGACCTGGAGTCAAGTTCTCATCCAAGGTATCCGTTACAACGAAGGACTTGTACGTTGTAATATCATTTGGCAATTTCGCTTTAATATTATAAGTAAAGTCGGTTTCCGCACCGATTGTTGCCTCTGTCAGTGTTTCGTTGATTTTCTTATCAACACCTGGTTCTGATGGAGGGGTTACGGTGACAGGTTTCGTTTCTTTTTCTCCGCTATGATCGTTCTTATCTGTGAAGCTGAACTTCGCAGTATTTGGAATGTTGATACGCGTCACTCCATCATTAATCTTAGCCGGAATAATCAATTCCACTTCTTGACTAGCAAGGTCTGTAGCCTTCGCAAAGTCCTTCATCGTTGCAGTCACGGTTTGACCCTCAACTGTTACATCGAAGAAGGCTGCAGCTGCTCCTTTGATAACTGGTTTGCTTGAAGTTTCATTGATAACTGACAAATCTCCTTCAAGTGTATCTGTAATCACAAATTTCTTGTAATCTGTAATATCGGTTGGAAGTTTTGTCTTAATGTTGTAGTTATACGCTTGACCTGTCGCGATATCTAAGTGATCAAGAGTTTCATTGATCTTCTTCGTTACAGGAGGTGGCGTTACGGTTACAGGTTTCGATTCAACTTCTTTCTCTACATTATTCTCATTTGTAAAGGAAATAGAAGCCTTGTTTTCAATGGTTGTGCCTGTCACACCATTTTTAACTTTTGCAGGAATGACTAGTTCAACAGTTGAGTATTTTGCAAGTTCACCAAACTGACCATCCTTCACCGTTGCTGTAATCTCTTGGCCATTGGTGTGGATATCAAAGAGGGCCGCTGCAGAACCTTTAATACTTACGTCACCTGCAAGTTCCAAATTAGCATCTAGTGTATCACGAATCACAAATTTCTTGTAATTTGCAACATCACTTGGTACTGCTGTTGTAATGTTGTAGTTGTATGGTTGTCCATCAAATGTTTGGAATGTATCCAAGTTTTCATTAATCTTCTTATCAATAGAAGGTTCTTGTGGTTTTGGTGGTGTAACCGTTACTTTATTCGATGTTTTCTTGATATCATTCAAGGCAACATCTGCCGTGTTAGGTACTTTAATTTGACCATCTTCCTTGTATTTAGAAAGGTCAGCACCCGGACGAATCTTAGCCTTGAAGGTCAATTCAAGGTATTGAACATCTTTAGTTTTACGACGCGTTACCTTACGTGAGATTTTTTCAAGTTGAGTTTTATCAAGAGTCAGTGAAACAGTTTGACCTTCAACTTTTGTAGCAGTTTTCAACTCAGTATTATCTTTTTCACCAAGTTTTACATTCAAGCTATCTGCCTGAACTTCCAACTCTGAAACAACTGTATCCGTAAGGCTGAATGTATCTGCAATGCCTGGCCATGGAACAGTCACCTTGTACTCGAAGAGTTCTTCTTCTTTCTTAAGATCTTCATGTTCCTTATCATTGACCTTCTTCGTAATTTCTGTTACAACTGGAGGTTTCACGTAAACTGGATTTGAACGGCGAATGGTACTTGGTTTGTCAGCTGTTTTAGCATGTTTACTTGGATCAGGATTATTATCCTCACCATTCCACATGATATTACCCTGGTTCAGCAAACCGAAGCCATCATTATCCTGAAGAAGGGCCATGAATTCTTTGCTCGCTTGATTATTGCGATATTGCTCCTTCAAGCGAACGGTAATGGTCATTTTAGCTTTTTGAAGCACTAAGTATTCATAACCATTCACACTTGGTACATCAGCAACAACAACTTCACGTTCGTTTCCGAGATCGTCATTTTGTTTCACTACACGAGTCAAGATTTGACCTTGTGGTCCAGAAGCATGATGACCTACAACTTCTAAACGATAGTCAAGAGGGTCTGTCAACATAACGTTTTGCTTAAACTCATAAGGAACGTTGTTGAAGTTGTAATCTACTGTATAAGTAAATGTTTCGTCTTTGGCAGACAAGTTCGCTGCATAGGCTGGTTTTTTAGTCAATTGAAGTGGATCTTCAATAGTACCAGTATCATTGCTTTGATCTTGGTCTGCAATTTTCTTGGTGGCACTTGGGTAACAGTATTCAAGTTTTTGAACTTCTACAGTTTCTTTCGAACCACCGATTGTTTCAGTCGCAAAATCACCAACTTTAAATTTACCAGTCAGCTCAGGAACTGGAACTGTCTCCTTAACTGGTTTGTAGTCTGCAGGAGGGTCTTGCTCATCATCCTCATCAACTTGTTCAGCATGTGCTTCCTTACTCAAATCATAGTCAAACTTGTTGTTTCCTGGATTAAAGACACTCTCTGGAACAGAGATTGTAACCTTGTCTCCTTCTTGAACAATCTTACCACGAATTTCTTTCTTCGAATCGGTAACCTTTGATACAATCTTCTTACCATTAATTCGAACTGCATCTACCTTATATCCTGGAGTAACTTCAAACTCACCTTTGATATCTTCTTTAACCAGAGCAGCACCAACAGATTCTAGAACTCGACTTGAGAATTTATTGATATCGCTTTGTTCATTAACATAGAAGGAAACATCTTTTCCATTGATATTTTTAGCTGGAGAAGCCATCCCCTCTAATGCTTCATGGAAAATCTCTTGGACACTTCGGTTATCCCCTATATCAAAATATTTTGAATAACCTTCTTTATATGTGTCATAGTACTGAGCTTTGGAATTCGCAAAGATTGTTACGTCTTCCCAGAAACCAACTACTACTGTTCCTTCAGAACCAACAACATTTTTAAGTCTTGTAGATGCTTCCTTAACCTCTTTCACACGCCCTAAAACGTTTTGAGACGCCTCTGTTAGTTCATTAAAATTCCATGCACGTGTAAGAATATTGTTCCGATAGTCACTGTACTCTAGACGAACCTTACCATCAGGGTCACGTTTCCCATTGGCAACACCATCCGTAATCAAAAGAAAGATAGTTTTACGACCATTAGCCATATTCCCTTTTCTTTCATTATATTGAGCAATGACATCGTCAATAGCTGGAACAGTTGGTGTTCCTCCCGCTACTTTAATATTATTAATGAATTGATGGATATCATTTTGATCAGAAGACAAGTTACTTGCCTTGTATTTGTAATCATAGTCAGGTCCCCAACTACCATAAACATCTTTACGACCTGTAAAATCATTATTGTAGTAGTAGTTGTATCCATCTGCACCTTGGAAGGTCGCCATCATAACCCGGTCTGATGTATCTGGATTATCAGTCTTAACCAAACGTGGGTTATTTTCATCATACTCTTCTTCCTTCACAAATGTCGTCAGAGTTTTTAAAGCGTTCTGGACATTTGGAATAGTGTTCTTAAATGATCCACTCGCATCCTGCAAGATTACCAAATCCACCGGTTTTCTAGGCAGGCGCCAGCTAATTTTTTCCGTTTTTTCAATTTTACGGGAACATCCATTTTGTGTTATCTTTGTATTTCCACCTACTTCAATAGTACTACCGCCTTCATTTGCTGCAGCGCTACCAAGTATCTGTCCCATTAAGGCTAATGGAACAGATAAGAATAAAATGATAAACAATATGGAGACCTTTTTAATGAAATCTCTCATTGCTATTTCTGAAATCCTATTGTGATTTCTTCTTCCCCCTTTTCTATAGTAGATATATGTTAGTTGAGTAGTGTTTGCAACTCTTTAGAAAAGCTTTCCGCATTGGAATGATTAACCAATACATTTTTTACTTCTTGCTTCTTGGTTACAAAATACATACTTGGTATGGTCTGAACCTGTAATAGATCTGCCGCTGATTGATCTTCGTCATAATAATAAGGGAAAGTGTATCCTTTTTCCTTAATGTATCGATCAGCACTCTCCTTTGTTTCTTTACCAGGTTCGTTCATATTCAGTAAAACAAAATTGATCTGTTCACCATACTTTTCATACATCTGCTGAACAATGGGTAGTTGTTTCTGACAATGAGGACACCAACTAGCCCATTCGACAATTAACATAGGTTTATCATACAGCTCTGAACTAGCAACCAATTTACCGTCTTGAGAAGTCATTTTAAATTCTGGAAGTTGTTGACCTTTTAGACTCAAGGCAGTATTGTTCTCAGCACTTGAAGTTGATTGCGAAACTGATGAAGTCCCTACTTCTCCGTCCTTAGCGGGTCTAGTATAATAAATCAAACCCACCGACAATCCGATGATGACTCCCACTGCTAAAAACGGAAGCCACCACTTATCTTTTTGCATAGAATCTCCTTTCCTTTTTAATGAAATATGGCGAGTAGAACTTGAGTAAATAATATAGTAAATAATTTATAAACTCTCCGAAACTCATCCATTCCAAAAAACATTTTATCATTTACTAATTCGTATTTCAAGAAATATGTTGTCAAATTGTAAACTTTTTTCTTCCCCACGCAAAACCCGCCACACTACTGCATTAAATAGGTATAATGAAAATGATTGGACGTTATTTTCTAATTATTTTCAGAATATTATTTCTTTTTAATGCATAATTCACTCTTTCTTGTTTTCTGTTTTTCTATATAATAACTATACTAAAAACAGCAACGAAATACATTTAAAAATTTGCAATAATAAAAAAGATTGCCCAATCAGACAATCTTTTTTATGTTCTTAATACAAATCAAGATAATTATCAACTTCCCATTGTGACACAAAGGTTGCATAGCTAGCCCACTCGATACGTTTAGCTTCAAGGAAGCTCGTGTAGATGTGTTCACCTAGGGCTGCCTTGACCACTTCATCCTCAGTCAAGGCTTTCAAGGCGTTGTGAAGCGTTGATGGAAGGTCAGTAATTCCAGCTTCCTTACGCTCTTCCGCTGTCATGATATAGATATTTTCTTCGATAGGAGCTGGTGCTTCGATTTTGTTTTCAATACCATGCAAACCAACTTCCAATAGAACTGCCATAGCGATGTATGGGTTTGCCATCGGGTCCACTGAACGCAACTCAAGACGAGTTCCCATACCACGTGAAGCTGGTACGCGCACAAGTGGTGAACGGTTACGACCAGCCCAAGCAATATAAACAGGTGCTTCATAACCTGGAACCAAACGTTTGTATGAGTTAACTGTTGGGTTCATGATAGCAGTATAGTTGTAAGCATGCTTGATCAAACCACCAAGGAAATGGTAGGCCGTTTCAGACAACTGCATTCCTTTTGGATCATTTGGATCAAAGAAGGCATTGTTTCCTTCTGCATCAAACAAGGACATATTACAGTGCATACCTGATCCGGCAATACCAAATTTGGGTTTTGCCATAAAGGTTGCGTAAAGACCGTGTTTACGAGCAATGGTTTTTACTACAAGCTTAAAGATTTGAATCTTATCACAAGCGCGGAGCACTTCATCATACTTGAAGTCAATTTCATGTTGACCAACCGCAACCTCGTGGTGACTTGCTTCTACTTCAAATCCCATTTTAGTCAAGACATTCACAATCTCACGACGCGTATTGTCCGCAAGGTCAGTAGGGGCCAAATCAAAATAGCCACCCTTGTCATTCACTTCAAGTGTCGGGTCTCCATTTTCATCAAGTTTAAATAGGAAGAATTCTGGCTCTGGACCAAGGTTGAAAGATTTAAATCCTACTTTTTCCATGTGATGAAGAGCACGTTTGAGGTTGCCACGAGGGTCACCTGCAAAGGGTTCACCTTCTGTTGTATAGACATCACAGATCAAACCTGCAACACTTCCGTTTTCATCTCCCCAAGGAAAGACTGTCCACGTATCCAAGTCTGGGTACAAGTACATATCTGACTCATTAATACGTACAAAACCTTCAATAGAAGATCCATCAAACATGGCTTTGTTTGACAAGACCTTATCTAACTGTTCATCTGTAGCAGGAATTTCGACGTTTTTCATGGTTCCCAGAATATCTGAAAACATGAGACGGATAAAGGTAACATTTTTTTCCTTGACTTCACGACGAATATCTGCAGCTGTGATTGGCATGGGTTTTCTCCTTAATATATATGACTACTTGCGATTGCCTAACCGCGACCAAAAGGTGACTGCGCTGAAGCAAAGCGTCCCTGCTGGAGGAGCTCATTATGAAGCGCACGACGCACCTCCGTTGGGCTCACTGCTTTCTTGGATTTCGCCTCACGCTCAGCGTATTTCTTCTTAATGGCAGCGATATTGAAACCTTCTGAGATATAATCTTTGATCTCAAGCAGACGATCCATGTCATTCAACGAATACATGCGACGGTTCCCTGCGTTTCGATCAGGTTTGATCAACTCTTGATCTTCATAATAACGAATCTGACGCGCCGAGAGATCGGTCAATTTCATAACACTGCCGATAGGAAAAACAGCCATATTTCGGCGAAATTCTCTTTCCTTCATTTACAATTTCCTTCTTCCTGTCTATTATAGTCTAAAAAAAGACAAACGTCAATGAATAATGTCATAAAATGTAACATTATTTTCTTTTTTTCTCCCAAAAGAGTTTCAGTTGCTCAATATCATAATTTACAAGGATTGCGACAAAAACTCCCATAAATGTTTCAAATACGCGCGCAAACACGTACAAAAATGTTTCTCCGCTTGGTATTGATAGGGTAATAATCAACATAGCCGCTACACCACCAATAACTCCTGCCTTGTTATTCATGGCAACGTTTGTCATAATGGTTAACATGGTGCAAATCGGAACAACTAGTAAGGTTACCCAAAAGGCTCCATGAAATAAAGTATTTAAGAGGAAAAAGACAAGGGCGTAAAAACCTCCGATGCTATTTCCTAAGATACGCGAAGTTCCAAAATGGACACTCTTATCAAAGCTCTCTCGTAAACTGAAGACCGCTGTTAGTGCTCCGATTTGAAGCCCCTTCCAGCCAAAAAAACCAAAAATCAAGAGAACTATAAATACGGCAATCCCTGTTTTGAAGGTTCGCATACCAAGCTTGAACTGTGACTTATCAAATTTATATTTTTTAAAATAACTCATAATCTCAACTTTCTACTACCATTTTAACATAAATTAGTTGATTTTATGAGTGAAAATCAATAGGAAGCGTTTTTAATTTAGGGGTACAAAAAAGAGGAAACAGAGTTCCTCTTTTCTATTTAAATTCAGAGCTTAGTTACTTTCGTCTTCTTTACGTTTCAACTGACCAAGTCCTAAAACTCCTACTAAAGCTGCTAGACCAAGATATGGCATGTAGCTTGAATCATTTGTACCTGTTTGAGGTAGAGTAGGGTTCCCTTTTGGATTTGGAGTAGGAGTTGTTGGCTCCTCTGGTTTCTTAGGTTCTGGCGTTGTCGTGCGAACTGTATTTGAAGCATAAGCAACTTTGTTCACAGTATTTACATAGGTATTTTCAAAGGTTCCGACAGCAATTCGTTTCATTTGAATATAAGTCTCAGCCTGGAATGGAGAATCCAACTGAATCTCTTGAAGGAATTCTTCCTTGAAGCGAATTGTAATCATTCCCTTATCTTGATTATGTTCAACCTGTGTTTCAGCGGTTAAGTCTGTCCCTGCCTTGATAACACGACCGTCTTTCAATCGGATATCAACCTTGGCAAGAACTTTATAGTTTCCAGTGTATTGATCACCTTTTTGGTCATAATCATCTACAAAACTATAGTCATTTAAGTCCTCAGAATGATTTTGTGGAATCAAACCACCAATTAAACGATAATTGAAGTACTGGTTCAACGGAATTGTTTGGCCATCGATATTGTCACTGCTTGGATCCATACTGATTGTCACATCTTTTTTAGGTGTGATTTTCGGTACATTATTGACAACTACTTCTGTAGCATAGCCATTTCCAAAATCAATTTGGTAGGCTTTGTTTTCATACTTACCACCCGTTTGACCAAATTCAGGTTTAACTGTCATCGGATCTGTGATGAGCAATGATTTTCCTGCTGCTACATAGTTCTTGTAGAATTCGGCTGGATTATCAGCTGAGAAGAGTTGGAAAGCACCTTTAACAGTGATGTTTGCTTTCTTCAACAGATCTTGAACCTTCTTAGGCGCAGCTTCTAAACTATCAAACTGTTGAACACTGATACCTGATACAAGATTGCCCTCTAGATCACGGATCTTAACCAATTCTGGTTGAAGGGTTAAGGCTTCTTCTGGATAATCATCCACATAGTAGAAACCATTTTGAATCGCTTCTTTAGAAGATTTATCTCCCTTGTATTGGTCCAAATCCCATGTGAGTTCATAGTAGTTCGTTGAACCAGCTAGAACTTCTTTGCCATCAATATTCACACCTTGCTTGTTCTTGTTAACTTTCAAAGGCTTGATGTAGTTGTTATTTGGATTGTCAGGATCATTTGGTTTACCTGGAGTCGTTACACGAACAATGTTTGACTTGACACCGTAGGCATCGTTGACTGTCAATGTAAAGTTGTTTGTATAAGTCGCCCCATCATTCAAGACACGACCAACAACAGTTGGATATAGAGTCTCAAAGGATTTTGTCAAATCTGCATTGAAAGCTGCCAAGGTCTCCTCAGTAGCCTTAAAGGTTACAGTGTGACTAGCTTTGTCATAGCTTGTTTCAAAACCTTTGCTTGCAGCCTTGGTTGCTTCCAAATCAAACTGATAGCCAGTTGGAAGTGGATCTACCAATACAAACGAAGTTGTTTTTGGACGCCCTGCAGTTAAAGCTTCCGTTTTCAACTCAAACTTCACTACAGACTGCTTAGCAACTAGAGTACGGTCGATATCTACTCCATCCTCATTTTTAATTTCTTTATTAATCTGAGGTTGTGCAAATAGACGATTGTAATGGAAGTGAACTGTTGGCACCGCTGGTGGTGTTGGCAAGTGCTTAGGAGTTGGTGCTAGCGGCGGAGTTGGCAATGGATCATAATTTGGCTCTTCTGGTTTTGATGGCTCTGGTTGATCTGGAGTTTTTACCGGTGGAGTTGG
>NZ_KV818079.1:17038-53901 GCF_001814835.1 Streptococcus sp. HMSC072D07 | reverse complement strand
TTTGATGGCTCCGGTTGATCTGGAGTTTTTACTGGTGGAGTTGGCTCATTTTCATAGTTTGGTGCTACTGGAGCTGGTTCCAATGGTTTCTCTGTCTCATATGTTGGCTCTTCTGGTTTTGATGGCTCCGGTTGATCTGGAGTTTTTACCGGTGGAGTTGGCTCATTTTCATAGCTTGGTGCTACTGGAGCTGGTTCCAATGGTTTCTCTGTCTCATATGTTGGCTCTTCTGGTTTTGATGGCTCCGGTTGATCTGGAGTTTTTACCGGTGGAGTTGGCTCATTTTCGTAGTTTGGTACTACTGGAGCTGGTTCCAGTGGTTTCTCTACTTCATAAGTAGGAGCTTGTGGTGCAGTTGGTTCTACTGGCGGAGTTGGTTTTTCTAATGTGATGGTTGGCAAATTAGTTGCTCGAACATTTCCGTTAATCGCAAACCAAATATTTGGCTTTTTGGGAGATAATTTCTCTGCTCTACGTGGATCATTCGCTGCAGGCTGTCCCAACACTTCTGAAGACGAAATTGTTCCGATAGTCATACTATTTGAAGGACCTGAGATTTCCACTGCTCCCGCACCATACCAAGAGTTTGGTGCATCTGCATTATCCCAACCAGAATCTGGTTGACTATTCTTATACATGGTGAAGCGGGAACCACCAACTCCTTTTTTGAAGTTTTCAGATTCTGTCGCATAAATTTGGCCGTTCTTTTCACCAACTGAAGAACCCGAAATTTTGATGAAATTCCCAGTATAATCTTTAGCCATCTCGATTGAGTTTGCTTCGCGGTTAAGAGACGCTACAGACATCAAGGCCTTGTCAAAATTAATAATTTGACCATCTTCATCATAGAATTGAAACTCAGTCTTAACGAAGAGAGAGGTAGCATCTTCTGTATTACCAGTATAAGCCGAAGCGAAAACCCCCATCGTTGGGTCTTTAAAAATTCCCAACCAAGCCTTATCATTGCGGAACTTGGAACTAGGATCAAGAGTATAAGTATAGACGATTTTAGAAACTTTTTTCCCTTGATAGTAAGTCCCCTGAAGATTCGTATAAGTTGCTGTTGCAGACTGACCTCGTTTCAGCAGGACTGAAGACCATTCAGTTGGTCCCTTACCACTTGTTACATTTGAATTGTACTCAGAATACTTACCGACTGTACCAAAGCTTTCCTGTTTGTTTGTCTGGTAGTTAGCATTTTGAATGTCTGTTACTTTAAAGTTATCCAACTGGAAGAGTTTATTGGCAAATTCTGCAGTATTCTTCACAGCTGCTTCCATGCCAGTATAGCTAACAAATTCACCAGTTGTAGTCAATGAAAGTTCAGCATTAGGCTCCGATTTGAAAATCAAACTTTGAGCACTTGGGCGACTCAAGTTTCCATCTTCATTCTTCTTTGATTCTGCTAAAGCCATAGCTGCCTTAATTTTAGCCTGCTCATCTTTATAAGCCTGCAACTTAGCCGGATACTCAGCCAACTCTTTCTTATATTTGGCAAGATCAGCTTCATATTTAGCTAATTTTGCTTCATAGTCAGTTTTAGCCGCGGCATTCCGTTGCTTGATTTCTTCGTTTTCAGCTTGGAGCGCTGCATTTTTAGCTGTGTTTTCTTCAACAGCCTTCTCATAAGCTGCTTTAGCATCAGCATTTGCCTTTTGAACACGAGCTAGTTCTGTCTGATAAGCCGCTAACTTAGTTTGGTAGTCTGTTTCGTTAGCTGCATTCGCTTGTTTGACTGCTGCCAAGTCTTTTTCGTATTGTGCTATTTTAGCCTCATAAGTTGCCTTGGCTGTTTCATTTCGTTGTTTAATAGCTTCATTTTCAGCTTGGATAGCATTGTTTTTAGCTGTGTTTTCTTCAACAGCCTTTTCATAGGCTATTTTTGCATCAGAATTAGCCTTTTGAACACGTGCCAATTCTGTTTGATAAGCTGCTAATTTAGCTTGATAATCAGCATCATTATCCTCTTTAGCTTTCTTAATAGCTGCAAGGTCTGCTTCATACTGCTTCATCGCTGCTTCATAATTCGCTTTTGCAGTTTCATTACGCTGTTTAATCGCTTCATTTTCAGCTTTAAGCGCTTCGTTTTTAGCTGTATTTTCTTTTACTGCTTTATCATAAGCCTCTTTAGCTTCAGCATTAGCTTTTTGTACTCGAGCTAATTCTGTCTGGTAAGCTGAAAGTTTATTTTGATAATCCTGTTGACTATCTTCATTTGCTTTTTTGACAGTTGCTAAATCTTTTTGATATTGTGCTAGCTTAGCCTCATATTCTGCTTTAGCTGTTGCATTAGCAGTGTTGATTTTTTCAACTTCTTCTTGATGACTTTTTAGATCTTTTTGGTACTTGTCATCCGCTGCTTTGTTTTCAGCATTGATTTTATCTGTTTCAGCCTGATGAGCTGCGACTTCTTTTTTATATGCTTCAGTTGTTGTCTTTACTTCTTCAGCCTGTTTAGCATAGTCGCTTTTAATCTCATCTTGTTTTTGAGCATTCTCTGTAGCAGTTGTGGCTGTTCCTTTGTCTTTTGTTTCATCTTGAACTACCTTAACTCCTGCAGATTTTGCATCAGCAACTGCTTTATCCAAATCAGCTGATGATACTTCTACTGGCAAAGCTGAGTCTTTAGAACCAGCCTTAGCTTGGCTTGCTTTGGCAACTTGGCTCATTTCACCCTGAGCTTCAGGTAGATTTGTGGCTGGGTTCCCTGTAGTAGCTACCTCAACTGTACTTGTACTAGTTGTCTCTGTAACTTCATCAGCAAATACTGCTTTGTCTGCAAAAGCAATCAAAGCAGTTCCTAAAACAGCACCACACAACGTTTTCGCAACTTTGCTTTTACGAAATCCATAGACTTCTTTTTTATTTTTCATTATAATCCTTTTCCTTATCTAAATTTAGTCGTTACTTTTTATACTAGCACTTTACAAGGCAGGATGCAAATATTTACTCTTTTTTTATTTATAGAAAAATTCCACCTATTTATAAATTAAATTAAAAAGAAGATGGTCACACCATCTTCCTTTAGTTAAACTATTTATTTTTCAGTCAAAGCTGCAAGTCCTGGCAATACTTTACCTTCAAGGAGTTCCATTGATGCTCCACCACCAGTAGAGATCCATGAGAACTTGTCTGCACGGCCAAGGTTGATGGCTGCAGCAGCTGAGTCACCACCACCGATGATTGATTTAACACCAGGTTGTTTCACGATAGCGTCCATGACACCGATTGTACCAGCTTGGAAGTCAGGGTTTTCAAATACACCCATAGGTCCGTTCCATACAACTGTTTTGGCACCAGTCAAAGCTTCGTCAAATTTAGCGATAGATTTTGGACCGATATCCAAACCAAGGAAACCTGGGTCTACTGCTTCACCTTCAGTGTCTTTCACTTCAGTGTAGTCAGCAAATGCGTTTGCTTCTTTTGAGTCAACTGGCAAGATCAATTTGCCGTTTGCTTTTTCAAGAAGAGCTTTCGCAACATCCAATTTGTCTTCTTCTACAAGTGAGTTACCGATTTCGATACCTTGAGCTTTGTAGAATGTGTAAGTCATCCCACCACCGATAAGCACTTTATCAGCTTTTTCAAGCAAGTTTTCGATAACACCAATCTTGTCTGAAACTTTTGAACCACCAAGAATCGCTACGAATGGACGTTCTGGAGCTTCAACTGCTTCTTGGATGTAAGCAATCTCGTTTTCAAGAAGGAATCCAGCAACTGCTTTTTCAACGTTTGCTGAGATACCAACGTTAGATGCGTGTGCACGGTGAGCTGTACCAAATGCATCGTTTACGAAGATACCGTCTCCAAGTGATGCCCAGTATTTACCAAGCTCAGGGTCATTTTTAGATTCTTTCTTGCCGTCAACATCTTCGAAACGAGTGTTTTCAACCAAGAGAACTTGTCCATCTTCAAGAGCGTTAACAGCGGCTTCCAATTCAGCACCACGTGTAACACCTGGGATAAATTTAACTTCTTGTCCCAATTTAGTAGCCAAGTCAGCAGCTACAGGAGCAAGTGATTTACCTTCTTTGTCTGCTTCTTCTTTTACACGTCCAAGGTGAGAGAAGAGGATTGCACGTCCACCTTGTTCAAGGATGTACTTGATAGTTGGAAGAGCTGCAGTGATACGGTTGTCATTGGTAATCACGCCATCTTTAACAGGTACGTTGAAGTCAACACGAACGAGAACTTTTTTCCCTTTCAAGTCAACGTCTTTAACAGTCAATTTTGCCATTAGATATGACTCCTTCTTTTTTTATACGTGTTAATTATATCACAAAATCAGCAAAAGAGATAGAAAAACCCTAAACTTTTCTTGTTCATTCTTCTATCTACTAACCTAAAAATCTAGGATTACCGTACGGGAAATGGCAATTTTCACATAATTCGGTTGGAATAATTTAGGTAAATTTCTTGATTGATCTACCTAATTACTTCTATACCATTCTTTTTCTAACATTTTAATCCTTAATATTCTAAACTCTACAGTCCTTCTTTTTGAATTGCTAGGTTTCTTATTATACAATATAACTAAAATAGTTTCTTTAGTTTGTGCTATTTGAGATTAAAAGAAGGGGAATTGCTACCATGAAATTAGAAAGACTAATCTATATTTTACTGTCTCTTTTAAATAAGAAGAGAATAACAGCTAAAGAGATTGCAGAGAGATTTGAAATATCTACTCGAACTGTATATAGGGACATGGATACACTCAGTTTAGCGGGGATCCCAATCTATTCGGAACGTGGAGATAAGGGAGGTTTCTATATACCGAGCGACTATAAGATAGACAGAAACTTTTTCACTGAGGAGGAGAGACAGTTTATCATTAATATGAGCCAAAATGTTAGTAAAATCGTTGGCCATTCAAGTCTTGACAGTATCGAACACAAGCTGTCTTCTCAAGAAATTACAAGAGCAAACAGTCCTTTTTACTTTGATCTCAGTTCCTGGACTCTTAATACAAATTATTTACTAGACATTGAGGAAGCGATACAATCTAAACAGATGATTTCTTTTTCTTACTATTCGAAAAAACAAGAGAAAAGTCAGCGAACAATTATCCCATACAGATTGATCTATAAACTGAATGCTTGGTATGTTATCGGTTACTGCTTAGAAAAATTAGATTTTCGTATTTTTAAATTAACTCGAATTCGAGAACTAGAACCAGTGGAGATAAAAGATAAATCATTCGATTATCCACGTTTATCTCAAGAAATGTTAGAGCTTTTTTTAAATCCCCCAAAACATAAAGTGGAGGGGCAAAGAGAAGAAATCGAACTAGTTTTTACAAGATTTGCACTTCCAAAAATCTACGATCACTTCACGGAAGAAGAAATCAGAGTCGAGGACGAAATAATAAAAGTTCAGGCATTTAGAGCTTTAACTCCTTCATTTTTTGATTTACTATTAAGTTTTGGTTATCAAGTAAAGGTCGTATCCCCAAGTCACTTACAAAATCTACTGGTCAGTACTCTCAAAAAAAATCTTCAGCAATATGACAACCTGTAGTCATATTTCCTTTTGTATACTCTTAAGTGGGCAAAATATTTCGTGATATTCATCATAGCCCAATTATTTTACAGGAGGTTCCAAATGGATACAAAAACACTTGCAGAAAGCTATTTTACGGCAGTAAATGAGGGAGGCTGGGAAGATTTCGTAGCTGAAAACTTTGATTATGGCATGTGCGATAGTATAGAAATTCGACAAGGACGTGATGTTTATTTGCAAGGCGCAGGCCAATTCTATGCTTTAAGCCAGCATCTTGAAGTGAAGCAATTACTTGTTGATGGTCGAGCAGTCTCAGCTTTAAATCGCTACCGTCTACATTCTCCTCAAGGAAAAGAACTTGAACTGGATGTCGCAGAATTTCTGAAATTCGATGAATTTGATAAATTAGTTGCATCCAATATTTATTTCGACACCTATCGTTTCCAAAAATTTATCCAAGGAATTGAATAACAAAAATCTAGCTTCAAATTTACTCTTCAATTTCAAAACTAAAAACAAGGTCTAACTAATCTACAGTCAAACCTTGTTTTTTTATTTTTATGAGAAAATCCAAGATTCGTAAATCTGATTAGTCTTCTCTCTTCTTTCCAGCAAGCAAGCCGTAGCCACTCATTAGTCCGAGGAGTCCCAGCGCTACTAGACTAGCATCTCTTGTCGCTCCCGTATTTGGAAGCTCTTTACTTACTTCTTCAATTTTTGCTGGCGTTGCTGAGAGCGCTTGATCCCTTGTTTGTGAGACTTGCTCTTCTTTCGTTCCTACTTCGACAATTTCTGGAAGAGCTTCCTTGAGAACCTCAGTAGAATGAAGGGTGCGTTTGCCCTGAGCATCAACTTCTACAAAGCGACGAACTTGGCCTTCAACGCCTGCTTGAACTAGCTGGCGTTTGCCTTTGAGAAGGGCTGCATTTGGTCGTTCTTGACGTTCGAAGGAAACTGTTCCCTCTTCAACTTCCAGTTTCGGAGTTTCTAGAACTAAATCTTTCACACCTTCAGCTGGTTGGTTGCTTGATAGAACTTTTGTTCCAACTTCGGTGATTTCTGGGATTGCTTCCTTGACTACCTCAGTCGAACGAAGAGTGCGTCTACCTTGGGTATCTACTGCTACAAAGTGGCGAACTTGACCTTCAACTCCAGCTTGCACAACACGGCGTTGTCCTTTGAGAAATTCGGAGTTTGGTCGCTCCTGACGTTCATAGGCTGTTGTTTCAGTTTCAATAACTAGTTCAGGGAGGGCCTCAACCGTCGGGGCCACTTCATTTGGATCCATGCTACCAACATGATGGCTTTCTTCTGCAGGAGCTAGTTTCTTATTCAGCTTTTCTTTCATTTCTGAAAAAGCTTGTGGAGTTGGCATCTCTGAAGCTAATAAAGTTTCTGCTTGTTCAATCAACTCAGCTTTAGGATCTTTTTCACGGACAGATTCGAGCAAACCTTCCAATTCTTCTCTAGCTGTCTGATAACGTTGATTTCCATCCAAGTCCGCTCCAGCTTGTTTCAATTCATTCAAGGCTTTATTGACTTCTTCTTGACTGGCATCATGGTTTTCTGCTACAGCTTTCGCTACATTGAGCTTCTCTACTAGTGCTGCTTGTTTGTCCTCGCTTGAGAAGGTGTAGGCAAGGGTTGACTGACGGCCTTGGGCAGCAGTAATTTCTTGTTTGAGGTACTCGTCGTTGACAGCTGCTTTTGGAGAAACCAAGACATCGAACTCAGCTGTGTGTCCCTTGTAATGCAAGGTCAAGGTTTGTCGTCCAGTCTTTTGAGCATCGTAGCCTGTAATTTCAACACCTTGATCTGTAAAGGCATGGCTTTCTTCTGTCTCATCATCATAGAGAACGCCGAAGCGACCTTCTGCAAGATCCAGTTGATCTCCTACTAGATAGTCTGTTTTCGGTTTCTGAGTAATGTACAAGCCTGCTACTTCTTTCGGCTTCCCTTCATCTTGACCAGTCACTTGTACTTTTAAGTCACCAGTAACCGAAAGTCCAAGGTAGCTGACTGTGAGCTTTTGTTCCCCTTTTTGATGAGCGTCGTATCCAGAAACAGTCACACCTGAGTGAGTAAGGTTAATCAGCTCATCGGCTTGTCCCCCTTCGTACTGAACACGGAGGGTTCCGCCTCTGAGGTCAAGTTTTTCTCCCTCTTTGTAAACTATCTTCTTAGGTCCTTTTTCAAGGCTAACTGCAGCAATTTTTCTCTCATCCTGCGGAATCGCTACAGCCAAGGTGTTACTGATTTCTTTGCCAGGTAGTTGGGTACGATAGTAGAGGAGAGTTGGTTGCTTGTCAAAGCCCAATGGTGCTGTTGCCAGGTCGCCACCAGTTTCAGACTTCAAGGTTGCAATTGGTGTTTGTGAATCTGCCTTGTCGTAAACGGTGATAGTTGCACCCGCTGGAACATCAGAGAAACCAAGTTGAACTTGGTGGTTTCCAAGTGAACGGGCAGCTACCTTAGCCATTGGAATATTTTGACTTTCTGTGTCCAAGGTTTCGTACATCTTCCAGTTGTAGATACGAATGGCCTTCCAAGGTGTCCCATTATCTGAAGTGATAACTTTTAGGCGCCAGTCTTGGGCAGTGATTGGTTTGTCAAGAGTGATATCTGTCACGTGTGCTTTGTTGCCACGGACTTCCTTAGCTAGTTTCCACTCACCATCTGTATCCTTGTAGTAAAGATCAAAGTCCTTGGTGTTCATCAAACCATCGTTGACAGACTCACCACCAGCTCCCGCATGATCCATGACCCATCTAACAACGGTACGTGACTTGGTCAAACGAATATCCACACTACCGCTCAACTGAGCTGAAGACCACTTGTCTGACAGACTTGTAATCGTACCATTCAACATGCCTTCGATGCCTTCCCCGCCTTCAGTATTCGGGAAAGTGCTACCAATAACCGTTGCCCCTGGAACAATATTTTCAGCCAAAGGTCTTG
Source organism: Streptococcus sp. HMSC072D07 (assembly GCF_001814835.1). Classification (GTDB taxonomy): domain Bacteria; phylum Bacillota; class Bacilli; order Lactobacillales; family Streptococcaceae; genus Streptococcus. The sequence goes on along the minus strand of NZ_KV818079.1, from coordinate 45,444 downwards.
GGAGAGTTGTATCCTGAACAGTCATGCCCCAGTTGAATGACGCAGTTGCAGCCTCAGAACGGAGTCCATTTTTACCAACTGCAACGACTTTCAATTCCTGAGTCGTACCAGTCGCATTAGCAGAACGGCTAACTTTTGGCAAGTAGATGGTTGAAGCAGATGAACCCGTCAACAAACGCCAGTTGTCACCGTCTTTTTCATAGACTTCATAGAAATCTGCATCTTGGTTACCCGTAAATTGAACAACTGCTTCAGCTTCTTGAGCATTCTTAAGAGATTGTTTCACTACTGAGAGACCTGTAGGTGCTTGTGGCGCTTGGTGATTGTCCGAGATAGTTAATTGTCCTAGGTTGAACTGGTAATCTTTTACAGAACCTTCATGCTCGAAGAAGAGTTTGACTGCATAGATGGTTTTTCCAGCTAGTGAGCTAAGGTCAAATTCTTCATTCTTCCAGTCATCAGAGAGAGTCAGTTCTTTCCATGCAGCTGCATCCTCAAATTTGTAGTCTGGAGTCGTAGAGAAGGCCATATAAACTTTAGAGCCTTTTCCTCCCTTGTGGGCAACCCGAAGTTTGGTGTTTTCAGTTACTTCTAGTTTGGTAGAATACAAATTCACATCCTGGTCCGTCTTACCAGCTACATCACCTGAGAATTTAAGGGAGTTACCTCCATTATAGGCATCTGTAAAGTCATATTCTGCACGAAGTTTTTCCCCCGTTGAAGTCTGCCACCAGCGCCATGTTGGCAAGACACCAGAAACAGAACGGTAGTTCCACTCAGAATCCTTAGAAACTTTACCGTCAACAAACCATTTTCTACCATGACCTGTATTAAAAGAGGTGGTGAAGGTACGTCCTACTGCTGGTGTACGGTCAGCAACTAAATTGGCAATTCCATACCACTCTTTATCTGCTGGTTTTTGAGCCGTTGGATCTCCTTGGTAACCTGTAAAGAAGATGTCTTCGTTCTTGTGGTAGTCTTCGCCTGTTTTTCCTAGACTGGTAATCGTATCTGGTGCAAAAAGTCCTAACGACAAACGCAACTTGCCTTTTTCATCTAAGAGGGCATCCCATTTGACTTTGGTCTTATAAGAACCACCTTGTTGCAATTCCAAGCCTGCAAAGACATCATATTGACTACGCTCTAGCCATTTGGCCATCTCTACGGAGTGGTCATTCTTTTCCTTGTTCCAGTTGAAATTGGCAAAAAATTGATCTGCAGGGACTTTGTCTCCTTCTTTTTGCATGAACTGGTAGTTGTAATCACCTAGACCATCTTCGTGGTAACGACCATATTTGTAGGTCATGGCATCGTACCAAGCATACTTGATTGGGTGGTTGACCTTAGCTGCATATTCTTTTGTATAGAGCATGAATTGGCGCATTTTTTCACCAAGAGGTGCTACCAATTCCCCCGTTGTTTCCTGATTAATGAAATATCCATCAAATCCATAGTACTTAGCAAGATCGACAAGTTTCCGTGCGATAGGGAAGGTGCCATCTGCATCTTGTTTCAAGGCAGCTGCAAATTTCTCTTGGTCGGCAATGCTATTTGACCAGTTGAAAAAGAGTGTTCCATAAACGGGAACTCCGTTGCGGTGACCGGCATCAATGACATCTGGAGTTGGAACTAGACCTTCCCAGAAGACCATTGAATCCAAGTATTGCCAGTAATCAAAAGCGTAGGCCTTGAATTCCTCACCACCGACAGAAGCGTGGTCTTTAGCTTTTGAGTTGGTATTTGCTAGAGCTTGAACCTTGGCTCTTCTGCTTGCTTTTTCATTAACCAACTGGCCTCTATGGCGCTTGGCGAGTTCAACTGATGAACGGTTAATGGGATCATCCTCACGCGCACCCGGTTCCCATTTCAACAAATCCTCCCAAGTATCAAATTTGATTTCTTTTGGTCGGAGACTCTTTTCTTCATTTTTAGGAACGTCTGCTAGAGTCGGTTTGTCGGCTTTCTTCTCAGTCACTTGAGGAGCTTCCGCTGGTTTGACTTCTTCTTTTTCAGTTGGTTGAGCAGGTTTTTCAGTTTTATCTGTCAGAGCTGGCTTCGCTTCTTCTTTTTCATTAACCAGATCCGTTATTGCTGGAGTGTTTTCTGAAATTGGTTGCTCAGCTACTTTGTTTTCAGTTTCCTCTAATTGTTTTTCGAGAGCTGCAGTATCTGGATTAGTTGTCTCACTAGTACTTGTCGCTTTAGCGCTCGTATTTGCAGCTGTTTCAGGGACTGCGACTTGTTCGGCAAGAGCTGGACTCACAAATAGAGCTGAACCAATCATCAAGGAACAAGCCCCGATTGACAGCTTACGAATACTGTAACGGCAACGTTTTTCAAAAAATAGATTTTTCATCTTATCCTCCTAATAAAATATAAAGTAAGCGCTTTACTTTTTGATAAAAAGTAACTGTTCTCAGTGCACACTACCAGAACAGAATCATCTTCATTTTATCCTATATGAAAGCGATGTCAATCTATTTAACATAAAAACTATAACTAGGATAATAATCAGTAAAATTTGGACACAATCCTATAAATCATCTATCTTAAAGGGAATCTATCTCTCATTTTGAAAGAAAGTTCTTGTTTCTTATGAAAATTTCAGCTAAACACTTGTGAGATTTACTTTTATCCTTTAAAATAGAATAGGAGAAATTCCGTTATTATTTTTCGGAGGAAAAAGAAATGTCCATTAATTGGCAGGAAATTTTATTTCACTTTTTAGGAGGTCTAGGACTATTTTTATACAGTATCAAGACCATGGGAGACGGTTTGCAACAAGCTGCTGGAGATCGCCTTCGTTTTTACATTGACAAGTACACTAGCAATCCCTTTTTAGGCGTTCTAGTCGGAATCGTCGTGACTGCCCTGATTCAGTCAAGTACGGGGGTTACAGTTATCACGGTCGGACTGGTCAGCGCTAGTCTTCTCACTCTTAGACAGGCTATCGGAATTATCATGGGAGCCAACATCGGAACCACTGTTACTTCCTTTATCATCGGTTTCAAACTAGGCGAGTATGCTTTACCCTTGATTTTCCTTGGAACCATGTTCCTCTTCTTCACAAAAAACAGAACAGCAAACAATATCGGGCGCATCCTGTTTGGTGTAGGGGGAATCTTCTACGCTCTCAACCTCATCAGTGCCGGGATGAGTCCACTTAAAGATTTACCACAATTCAAGGAATATATGGTAACCTTGGGACAAAATCCTATTTTAGGAGTGGTAGCTGGTGCAGTGATTACCGTCCTCATCCAGGCATCTTCTGCAACTATCGGGATTTTGCAAGGTCTCTATGCAGGTGGGTTCCTTGACCTTAAAGGTTCACTACCAGTTCTTTTCGGAGATAATATCGGGACAACCCTAACAGTTATCATTGCGGCAGCTGGAGCCAATGTCTCTGCAAAGCGCGTTGCGGCAACCCACGTTACCTTTAACGTTTTAGGGACTATTCTTTGCTTAATCTTATTAGGCCCCTTTACTGCTATGATCGAGTACTTCCAGGCACTCCTTCACCTCTCACCTGAGATGACCATCGCCTTCTCGCACGGTGCCTTTAACGTAAGTAACACCATTGTACAATTTCCATTCATCGGAGCCTTGGCCTACTTTGTAACCAAGCTCATCCCTGGTGAAGACGAGGTTGTCAAGTACGAGCCCCTTTATCTCGACGAGCAACTTATCCAGCAATCTCCTTCTATAGCTCTAGGAAATGCCAAAAAAGAACTCTTGCACTTGGGGAACTATGCAGCCAAAGCTTTTGACCTTTCTTATACCTATATCATCGGTTTGGATGAAAAGGTAGCTGAAAAAGGACACAAGACAGAGGAAGCCATCAATACCATCGATGAAAAACTCACTCGTTACCTCATCAGACTCTCAAGCGAATCCTTGAGTCAAAAGGAAAGTGAAGTCTTGACTAACATCCTTGATTCATCTCGTGATTTGGAACGGATTGGGGACCACGCAGAAGGCTTGCTCAACCTAACAGACTACCTCCAACGTAAGAATGTTCAGTTCTCTGAAGCTGCTTTGCAGGAATTGGCGGATATCTATCAAAAAACTACTGACTTTATCAAGGATGCCCTTGATAGTGTGGAAAACAATGATATTGAAAAAGCTCAGAGTCTGATTGAACGCCATAAAGAAATCAACAATATGGAACGTGTTCTCAGAAAGACCCATATCAAACGCCTTAACAAGGGTGAGTGTTCTACACAAGCTGGAGTCAACTTCATCGACATCATTTCCCACTACACTCGTGTGTCTGACCATGCTATGAACCTAGCCGAAAAGGTCATTGCTGAACAAATATAAGTACCAAAAAGCTATCCTGAATGGGATGGCTTTTTCATCTCCTCATCAAAAATGTTTTTTCTGACATATAAAAAAAGCTTTGATTCACAATGGAATCAAAGCTTTTTAAAGAGTTCTCCAAACATGATAGCAGAAACTGCAGTGCCCCTATACTTGGCTTCTTCTTTTTTGATAAAGCGTGCCAAGTTGATCAATTCAGGTGCTGGGTGTTTGGGATTGATGAGCAATTCACGGGTGACCAGTCCTGAGAGTCGGACTGCTAGTAATTGCTCATTTGTAGTAGGTAGTTTTTTAGCAGTCTCTAGGAGAGCAGCAACTAAATCTTCACTCAAGCCCTGACGGGCATGGTTGTAGAGATCTCTTATAAGGCTTTCTAGGTTAGGTTCTGCCATCCCGACCACCTCCCTTATGTTTAATAATGTTTAATCAAATCAACCGTTGAACGATCCAATTTTTTCACCAAGGCTTGCAAGAAAGCTTGGGCTTCTAGGAAGTCATCCATAGCGTAGAGAGTTTGGTGAGAGTGGATATAACGAGCGCAGACACCGATGGTTGTTGATGGGACACCACCATTTTTCAGATGAGCTGCTCCAGCGTCCGTTCCACCTTTTCCACAGTAATATTGGTACTTGATGCCAGCTTCTTCAGCCGTTGTCAAAAGGAAATCTTTCATACCTGGGAGAAGCAAATGACCAGGATCATAGAAACGAATCAAGGTTCCATCCCCAATCTTGCCTTGGCCACCGTAGACATCACCTGCTGGTGAGCAGTCAACTGCCAGAAAGACTTCTGGATCAAACTTAGTTGTAGAAGTATGAGCGCCACGCAGACCAACCTCTTCTTGGACGTTAGAGCCAAGATAGAGTTCATTTCCGAGTTTTTGACCTGATAAAGCTTCAGCTAGCTCGCTTACCATGAGGACACCGTAGCGATTGTCCCAAGCTTTTGAGATGATATTTTTTTCATTGGCTGTCAAGATAGCTGAGCTATCAGGGACAATGGTGTCACCCGGACGGATACCAAAACTTTCTGCCTCAGCCTTGTCCGCAAAACCACCATCAAAAACGATATCCGAGATAGCTGGCATAGTTGGTCCACCTGTTCCACGTGTCAAATGTGGAGGGACAGAACCTGAGATCACAGGAATTTCACGACCGTCACGAGTAAAGAGTTTAAAGCGTTGGCTGCTGACCACCATAGGATTCCAGCCACCGATTTCAACGACACGGAAGGTACCATCTGGCTTAATCTCGCTGACCATAAAACCAACTTCGTCCATGTGAGATGCGACCAAAACACGCGGTGCATCCGTAGCTTCTGAATGTTTAATACCAAAAATACCACCTAAGCCATCTGTCACTACTTCATCCACGTGCGGTGTCAACTTTTCACGAAGATAAGTCCGGACAGGCGCTTCGTGGCCTGAGATCGCAGCAAGCTCTGTTACTTCTTTGATTTTTGAAAATAATGTTGTCATATCAGTTCCTTCTTTCTGTCCTCCATTTTACCACTTTTTATAGGAGAAGGATAGTAGGAAATTGGATTAGTTTTTACTAGTTTATCCTATAAAATAGAGGGATAGATATTATTTCAGAAATTTTTCTTTCTTTTTACATTAAATTGTCAGAAAATTTATTGACAGATTAAAAAAATCGTGTTACATTATCTCCAAGGGTATTTTTATACCAAATCTACATGAAAGGACGGGGCATGAAACTCTCTCATATTTTAACAGGCTTACTTCTACTCCTGGTCTTTCTCTCCATTACCATTGGAACCAGTGATTTTTCTTGGGAAAAATTCTTTGCTTTTGACCAACAGACCTGGCTTCTCTTTCAAGAGTCGCGTCTTCCAAGAACCATCAGTATTCTCCTTGCAGCCTCTAGTATGAGCATGGCAGGACTCCTCATGCAGACCATTACCCAAAATCAGTTTGCTGCTCCGAGTACAGTCGGAACGACAGAAGCTGCCAAACTGGGAATGGTGTTAAGCCTCTTTGTCTTTCCGTCTGCGAGTCTGACCCAAAAGATGCTCTTTGCTTTTGGCTCATCCATTTTATTTACCCTCTTCTTCCTGGCCTTTATGACTATTTTTTCTATAAAGGAAAGGTGGATGTTGCCCTTGATCGGGATCATCTATAGTGGGATTATCGGTTCTGTCACAGAAGTTATCGCCTATCGTTTCAATCTGGTTCAGAGTATGACGGCCTGGACCCAGGGCTCCTTCTCCATGATTCAGACCCATCAGTATGAGTGGCTCTTCTTAGGCCTCATTATCCTGATAGCCGTTTGGAAATTATCCCAAACCTTTACCATCATGAATCTGGGTAAGGAAACCAGTGAGAGTTTGGGGATTTCTTACTCCCTACTTGAAAAGCTGGCCCTATTTCTAGTGGCGCTAACGACAAGTGTCACCATGATTACCGTGGGTGCCTTGCCATTTCTCGGGGTCATCGTTCCCAATCTTGTCCGCAAGCGCTATGGAGATAATCTGAGCCAAACTAAACTCATGGTCGCTCTGGTCGGAGCCAATATGGTTCTGGCCTGCGACATCCTCTCTCGAGTCTTGATTCGGCCCTATGAGCTGTCTGTCAGTCTCCTACTAGGAATCATCGGTAGCCTCGTCTTTATCCTACTTCTCTGGAGAGGGGGACAAAAAGATGCCGTTTAAAAGCAAACATACCAAGCTCTTTTGCCTTCTCATTATTCTGGCCATCGGAGCTTGTCTCCTCTACTTTTGGCCCTTCACCCATCTGTCTGCCTTTGCCTGGAAGTTGCGTTCCCAAAAAATCATCGTTTATCTCTTGGTAGCCATCGCGACAGGGATTTCGACCATTAGTTTTCAAACCCTGACGGAAAATCGCTTTCTGACACCAAGTATTTTGGGAATCGAATCCTTCTATGTCTTGTTACAAACCCTGCTACTGATATTTGAAAGCAAATTTCTACAGCTTGGAAAGTCTCCTGTCTTAGAATTTCTAGTCTTGCTTCTGCTTCAATCCCTCTTTTTTCTCGCCTTACAAGGCTACTTGAAAACGCTGATGAAGCAAGATCTGGTCTTCATTCTGCTAATCTGCCTAGCGCTCGGAAGTCTCTTTCGAAATATCAGTACCTTCCTACAAGTTCTGATGGATCCAAATGAATACGATAAACTGCAGAACAGTCTCTTTGCCTCCTTTCAACATCTCAACACTTCCATCCTAGCCATCGGTTCTCTGATCATCCTCGCCTTGACAATCTTTTTCTTTCGAAAAGCAGTCGTTCTGGATGTCTTGCACCTGCAAAGAGAAACGGCTCAGATACTTGGACTCGATGTTGAAAAAGAACAGAGAGAACTCCTCTGGGGCATCGTGCTCTTGACCTCAACAGCCACTGCCTTGGTAGGGCCTATGGCCTTCTTCGGCTTTATGCTGGCCAATCTTACCTACCTAATCGTCAAAGATTATCGACACAAGTTGCTCTTTATCGTAGCCATTCTAATTGGATTTATTAGCTTAACCTTGGGGCAAGCCCTCATCGAACGAGTCTTTGCGCTGGAAATTCGCATCAGCATGATCATTGAGAGTGTGGGTGGCTTCTTATTCTTTATCTTACTATACAGGAGGGCGCGTCGGTGAAACTGGAAAACATTGACAAATCCATTCAAAAACAGGATATTTTGCAAGACATTTCGCTTGAAGTCAGTCCTCAGAAACTGACAGCCTTCATTGGTCCAAATGGTGCTGGAAAATCAACTCTCCTCTCCATTATGAGCAGACTGACCAAGAAAGATCAGGGAATTCTCAGTATCAAAGGCCGTGAAATCGAGAGCTGGAATTCGCAAGAACTAGCCAAAGAGCTCACCATCCTAAAGCAGAAGATCAATTACCAAGCCAAATTGACTGTAGAAGAACTGGTCAGCTTTGGACGTTTTCCCTACAGCCGTGGTCGACTGAAGGCAGAGGACTGGGAAAAAATCCGAGAAACTCTGGACTATCTGGAACTGACCAACTTAAAAGACCGCTACATCGATAGTCTGTCTGGTGGACAGTTGCAACGTGTCTTTATCGCCATGGTACTAGCTCAGGATACTGACTTTATCTTGCTAGACGAACCGCTCAACAACCTCGATATCAAGCAAAGCGTCAGCATGATGCAGATCCTTCGGCGACTGGTGGAGGAACTTGGCAAAACCATTATCATCGTCCTCCACGATATCAACATGGCTAGCCAGTATGCGGATGAAATTGTTGCCTTTAAAGACGGTCAAGTCTTTTGCAAGGGAACGACTGCTCAAATCATGCAGGCTGACCTGCTCAGTCAACTTTATGAGATTCCCATCACGCTGGCTGATATCAATGGCAAAAAGATCTGTATCTATAGCTAACTATTCTGAACTCATGTTAGAGAATCCTCTGTCTCTTAGCTAACAATCCTATATAAGAGACTCCCTAAATCGTTACTATATTTTAAAAAGGAGAAATCATGAAAACATCCCTTAAACTTTATCTCACTGCCCTAGCTGCCAGCTTCTTGCTCTTACTTGGTGCATGTAGTACAAATACAAATTCAAGCAATAGCCAGACAGAGACAAGTAGCTCTGCTCCAACAGAGATAACCATTAAAAGTTCACTAGATGAGGTCAAACTTTCAAAGGTTCCTGAAAAGATTGTGACCTTTGACCTCGGTGCTGCGGATACTATTCGCGCTTTAGGTTTTGAAAAGAATATCGTCGGAATGCCTACAAAAACTGTTCCGACTTACCTAAAAAATCTTACAGGAAATGTCAACAATGTGGGTTCCATGGTTGAGCCAGACCTAGAAGCCATTGCTGCTCTTGAGCCGGATTTGATTATCGCTTCTCCACGTACCCAAAAATTCGTAGACAAGTTCAAAGAAATTGCTCCAACCGTTCTCTTCCAAGCAAGTAAGGACGACTACTGGACTTCTACCAAGACCAACATCGAATCCCTTGCAAGCGCCTTTGGTGAAACAGGCACTCAGAAAGCCAAGCAAGAATTGGCTAACCTAGATAAGAGCATCCAAGAAGTCGCTACTAAAAACGAAAGTTCTGACAAAAAAGCCCTTGCTATCCTCCTCAATGAAGGAAAAATGGCTGCCTTTGGTGCCCAATCTCGTTTCTCTTTCTTGTATCAAACCTTAAAATTCAAGCCAACTGACACCAAATTTGAAGACTCTCGCCACGGACAAGAAGTCAGCTTTGAAAGTGTCAAAGAAATCAATCCTGACATCCTCTTTGTCATCAACCGTACCCTTGCCATTGGTGGGGACAACTCAAGCAACGATGGCGTCCTAGAAAATGCCCTCATCGCTGAAACTCCTGCTGCTAAAAATGGTAAAATCATCCAACTAACACCAGACCTCTGGTATCTAAGCGGAGGCGGACTTGAATCAACTAAACTCATGATTGAAGACGCTCAAAAAGCTTTGAAATAAACAAGAAAACCCAACATCAGGTGATGTTGGGTTATTTTTTTTCTTGATTCCGTTTGAGTGAAAAGTGGTCTGGGACAGGATCTTTTCCTATTGGCGACCAGGGATGGCAACGTAAAATCCGAGCCAAGCCCATCAGAACACCCTTGAAGCCATGTTTTTCAATAGCCTGGATCATGTAGTTGGAACAAGTTGGCTCAAAACGACAAGAGGGTGGAAAGGCTGGTGAGATAAAACGTTGGTAAAAGCGTACTGGAGCTATTAAGATTCGTTTCATTATTTCTTGGTTACAGCCATGGTGTGTAGTTGGCTGATTTCTTTTTTGTTAAGGCGGCGAGATTCTCCCGGACGAAGGCCTGTCAAGTCTAGGTGTCCAAAACGTGTCCGAGACAACTTATCCACTTGGAGACCGACAGCTTCAAACATCTTTTTAACCTGGTGGTTGCGCCCTTCATGGATAGTCAACTGTACTACAGAGCGATTTTTAACTGGATCTACTTTGAGAATCTCATAAACAGCTGGCTTAGTTTTCTTGCCATCAATCTCAAGACCACGAGTTAAGGGACGAAGGTTTTCTTTGTTGGCCACACCTTTAACACGCGCGACATAGACCTTGTCAATCTCATTACGGGGGTGAATCATCTCGTCTGTAAAGTCCCCATCGTTGGTCAAAATCAAGACACCTGATGTATCCCAGTCCAAACGTCCAACTGGGTAAATGCGCTCCTTGACATTGGGCAAGAGGTCCACAACAGTCTTGCGGCCCTTGTCATCTGTCACACTGGAAATCACTCCACGTGGTTTGTTAAGCAGATAGTAGACCTTTTCTTCGTTGTAGATAGGTTGTCCTTCAACTTCAACCTTATCGCCAGCTTTGATAGTGGTTGCTAGTTCACGCACCACTTGGCCGTTGACCGTCACCAAGCCTTGTTTGATCAGCTCTTCTGCTTTTCTCCTACTGGCCACACCTGCGTGGGCAATATATTTATTGATTCTCATCTTCTTCTATCCTTTCACCAAATAATTGGCTTTCTTGGGCTTGAATCTCAAGCTCATCAATCACTGGCAGTTCTTCCAAATGGTTAATTCCCATGTAATCTAGGAAATAATCCGTAGTCACATAGAGGTTGGGGCGGCCCAACACTTCTTTTTTCCCATCTTCTCTTATCAATTCAAAAGCTTGTAGCTTAGCTAGAGCTCCACTAGAATTGACCCCACGAATAGCATCAATCTCAATTCGGGTAATCGGTTGCTTGTAGGCAATGATGGACAAGGTCTCAAGGGCAGCCCGAGACAAACTTTGGTTGATGGGTGCCTTGGAGTATTCCTTCAAAATCGCTGCAAATTGAGGCTTGGTGACCAATCTGTATGCACCACCTGTCTCGATTAGGGACAAGCTCGAATCTTGGTCTTTTTCATGCTTCTGGGCTAATTTTTCTAAACTCTGTTGGATGCCTGTCGGTGGCAGAGAGAGGAGTTCAGCCAACTGGCGGACTCGAATCCCATCTTCACCTGCCACAAACAAGAGCGCTTCTATTTCTGCTAAAGTACTCATCTTTCCTCTCTATCAAGTCTAACCTTGCTCCGCTTGACTTTCTTCCTTCTTTTCCATGAGATAGATATCTCCGAAACTCTCCTCTTGCACGAGGATCAGTTCCTGAGTTTTGATTAACTCTAGGGTTGCCAAAAAGAGGGTAATAACCTCTTGAACATTCTGGGCTTCCTTGAACAAATCCTGTAAGCGCAACTGGTCTCGTCCTGACAAGGACTCTTTTACAATGACCATCATGTCCTCAATCTTATACTCATCCCGCAGGATGGTTGTGTGATTCTGAGCGAACTCCTCTTTTTTCTTGGCTAGAATATTTGAAAAAGCCAAAAAGAGGTCAATGGTCGTCTTGTCATGTACAAGCTCCGCATCTTCGTAAATCAACTCTGTTGGCGCTTTGGAATAGTACTGGGCCCGATCTTGGTGCTTAGCCTCCAAGTGCTCACCCAAGAGCTTGAACTTGCGGTATTCTTCGATTTGGGAGAGAAGGTCCTGCTCTAGGTCATCCTCCAAGTCTGTCACTTCTGCTACCTTTGGCAAGAGCTTGCGGCTCTTGATCAGCATCAGCTGACTGGCCATGACCATATACTCGCCCGTCACTTCCAGACGCATGGCCTGCAGAGTTGAGACATAGGCTAGATACTGTTCGATGACTTCTGTGATAGGCACATCGTAGATATCCATCTGGTACTTAGAAACCAGGTGCAAGAGCAGGTCCAGGGGCCCTTCAAAATCTTTTAATTTAATATCCATTATCTATATTTTTCTAAGGTCAGGACTGTTTTTAATCCTAATTTTTTTGCAATTTCGTACAAATCGACCTTCTTTTCTATCTGTCTTAGAATGAACTGTTCCCGCAAGGCTTGAGCGGATAAGGCGTGGAAACCTTTCTCCTTGGCAAAGGACTCCAGCTGACGAAAGGCCCACTGACGAGAATAGGCTTTCCCTCCCCTTTCAAAGAGATAGGTCTGCCCCATCAAGGGTTCTAGCTCTGGGATTAAGATCGTGGGAATGGTGACAATCCTCTGTTGGGAAGCCTTGTTAATTCGCAACACCTGAAAATCCAGATTGATATCTGCAACCTTAAGGGCTAAAATCTCACTCGGCAAGAGCCCTATTTCCAAGATAAGAAGCGCCAGCAAGCGTCCTTCTGGATAATTACTTTCCTGCCAAAAAGAGTCTAAATTTAGAATCTCTGGCTTTTCAGTCTTCTTTTCAGCTTGTTTGGCTAATTCCAGACGGTAAAAGCTGTCCACTTCTCCTTTTCGATAGAGAAAGTAGAGAAATTGGTTACAGGTCGAAAGTTTTCGCTTCTGGGCGCTGATTTTTAGATTGGCTAGCTGGGCTTGGTAAATCTTAAGACTAGTCTCAGAGATTCGTTCACCTACAATGTCTAAAAATTGCTCCAGATCATACTTATAAGACTGCTTGGAATTGGCAGACAAGTCCTGTTTTTCCTCTAAAAAGGCTGAAATCCTATCTCTCATTTGCATCGAATCTCATATTCCTTACTAAAGTCATGCAAGAGGGCATTAACGGCCTTGAGGATGGACTTGCGCGTGATGATTCCTTGGAAAATTCCTTCACCATCTACCACTGGCAAGAAGGGTTCATCCACCAGTTTATGGAGGACCTCTGTGATGTTATAGTCTGGAGCGACGACTGCCACATCTGTCTTGGTCATATTGACGATGTCTGTCGTTGCCATCTGCTCATCCGTCAAACCTTGCTCCATTTGATAAGCCAAAATGTCCCTCAGACCAATGGTTCCAACAAAGCGTTTGTCAAAGGTCACAACAGGGATACGGGTATAGGTGATTTGGCTCAGCACCAAAATTGCATGGTCAGCGTTATGGGTATCAATCAAGGCTGCTAGATTCTCAGCAGGGGTAAGAAAAGTCTCTTCCTGCTCCAATAAAAATGCTTCAAATTCCTTGGCAATCATCGAGCAAACTCCTTGGACAAGCCTGGATAAACCTCATGGTCACGTGTCAAAAAGTCTACTTTAAAATAGCTGTCATCAATCTCCACTCGAGCATAGAGACATTCTCTGATAGTCCCTCGTGGTTGGCTGATGGAGCCTGGATTTAGAAAAAGAGTCTTGCCTTCCATCCAAGCATTTGGCACATGCAAGTGACCATAGAGACAGATATCGGCATCTTCTTCCTGAGCCCAGTAGTCCAACTTTTGAAAGTTGAAATTGATGTCAAACAAGTGTCCATGCGTCTGGATGATCTTAGTGGGACCAAGTTGAGTCACCAACCGTTCTGGGTAGCCAGCATAAAAGTCCATATTTCCTTTGACGACATGAATGCCTTCCCAGAGCGGAGAGTCTGGACGGAGTTCTGAGTCACCATCGTGAAAAATGGCATCAACTTTCCCCAGATAACGATCACGAATTTCTTCCACAATCAAGCTATCGCCATGGGAATCACTCATTACAATGATGGTTTGCTTTGCCATGATGGAAATACCTCCAAAAGTTTCTTAACGGCTAAGGCACGGTGGGATTGGCTATTTTTTTCTTCAAGGGTTAATTCAGCTGCTGACTTACCTGTCTCTCCCACAAGGAAGAGCGGATCATAACCAAAGCCATTTTCACCCTTGGGTTCAAAGTTGATATAACCTGGCCAGTCAGCTTCAACCACCAAGCTTTCCTTGTTTGGACTAGCTACGACTAGGGTTGTGTGGAATTGAGCCGAACGGTCCTTGAGTTCAAAGACCATGGCCAATTCGTGCAAGAGTTTGGCATTGTTTTCACGGTCGGTTGCTCCCACTCCTGCAAAACGGGCTGACCAAACACCTGGCAAGCCACCAAGGACATCGACTTTGAGACCTGAGTCATCTGCTAGCACCATCTTGCCTGTTAATTGGGAAATCGTTTCTGCCTTGAGGCGAGCATTTTCTTCAAAGGTCATACCCGTTTCAGCAACTTCAGGTAGGTCTGGATAATCATTGAGATTTTCCACATCATAGCCTAGCTTGTCAAAGATAGCTCGGAATTCCTTGGTCTTGCCTTCGTTACGAGTCGCAATCAACAAGGTTTCTCTAACCTTGCTAGTTTCAAAGAAGTCTTGAACATTGACCCCTTCTTTAGGCAATTCTACATGCAGGAGTTGCCCATTTTCAACCAAGAGCAGGGCTCCCTGACGTTGGATGACTTCCAAGTTTCGTCCTGCTTCCGCATTTAAAATCTCAACGATAAAGGAGAGCAGACGGTAGTTAGAAGACCAGCGCATCACCGTTATCGTAATTGGAAAGCCATTTTCCTCATCACGAAAAATCCGCGCTAAATCCATAAAATCAAGATTAAGCGGATCTTTGATGAGACTGTAGATGCCTCCATAGACGTCCCAGACACCGACATACCAGTCCTGGTCGTCCTTGTATTCATAAATTTTGTTTGTCATAATGTTACATGCTCCACATGAATCTCTTTTTCCAGCCATTCTTCCCCAATCTGGGCAAAACTTTGGCTATTGGCTGTTGTGTAAAAACGATGTTGAAGTGGTCCTGCATCTCGGCTACGATTGATTTCAAAATAGTTCAGTAAAACCGAGATATCCCGTACACACTCTGCCCCACTATCGATGAGCTGAACCTTTGGTCCCATGACATTTTGGATGATGGGGCGAAGGAGCGGATAATGGGTACAACCCAGAATCAAGCTATCCACCTTGCCGACCAAGGGGCGCAGGGTTTCATAAACCACTTTCTTGGTCACACTAGTCGAAAGTGCACCTGACTCTACCAGAGGAGCAAATTTGGGACAGGCCAAACTTTCCACCTGTAAGTCTGGATCCAAATCATGGATTTTCTGACGGTAGATGTCTGATTGTACCGTCATGGGAGTTCCAATCACCCCGATTTTCCCACCTTGACTGGACTTGATGGCTGCCGAAGCTCCAGGCAAAATCACACCTAGAACAGGAATGTCTAGTTTCGCCTTGATTTCTTCCCAGACGACCGCAGTCGCAGTATTACAAGCAATGACAATCATTTTGACATCCTTGGTCAAGAGAAAGTTAACCAACTGCCAAGTATATTCACGGATTTGCTCAGCAGGACGGGGACCATAGGGCGCCCGTGCCGAATCTCCAATATAGACGATTTCTTCATGGGGAAGCTGGCGCATGAGCTCACGAACAACGGTTAAGCCACCGACACCCGAATCCAAAAAACCAATTGGTCGATTATCCATATAGTCTTCTTTCTAGTCTTTTTTCTGATTGATAGTTCATCATAATTACTCGTCCTAAATGAACGGATAGACAGCTTGATAGAATGGCAACTGCCTCTCTCTTAATCATAATCAAATATCAATAGAATGCAAGGAAAAAGTCTTATCCTTGAGAACTATTGAACATAGTGAGAAGTCTGGAACTTTCATCCCAGACTTTTCCTATTTATTTCTTTTTGTTCTTAGCAAGGGCTGCTTTTTGTTGGCGGATGATTTGGTGGTAAACTTGTTGTACCTTGGCTTCGCTTGGTTTTTGACCATTTGCACTCAAGAGAGCACGAACTGCGTCAGCGTTCAAACGGGGGTTGTCAGCATATTTTTTTTCGATTTGCTTACGAGCCAAGTAAATCCCTCCAAGAGCTCCCCCTAGAAAAGCTAGCACAATCAAGACAATTGCTAAAAGTAAATCCATTCTTTTTCTCCTGTTTCTTTTTGAGTCTTCTATATTATACCATAAAGTGACTTTCCTGACTAGTTTGTTTTACGCTTTCAAGAGGGGGTTAAGCCAATTCTAAGCTAGTCTTACAATCAAATTGAACTATGAAATTATGAATAATTCCACCCTTTCCTCACTTTCTTCTACTATTTTAAGAAAAAGCAATCTCAAATATGTTTTTCGCCAAAAACCTCTTGACAAATGCTAGATGACCATTAGAATGGGAGGTGAGGAGATAAATAGAAACAAATTAAACGAAATTGCTTTATAAAATGTAAGCGGTTTCGAATACACAAAGGAGAGTTTTATGAAAAAACACTTTTGGGAGAAATCCTGTCGCTATAGCATTCGCAAGCTGACGGTTGGGACTGCTTCTGTTTTACTGGGGGCCGTTTTTCTAGTCAACCACACTGTAGCCGCAGACAGTGTTGAGGTTAAGCAAACTGAACCAACCTCTGTCGAAGCTATCACTAAGCCTGATAGTGAGCCCAAAGCAGCTGAAGCTACTGAAACTACAAATCCGTCTCAAGCCGAGAGTCCAGTAGTTTCCGAAAGCAAGCCAGCTGTGGAGACTCAGACAACAAATAGTCAAGCTAGTGAAGAAGCCATTGTAGAAGCTAAAGAAAATAAGGAACCTGAAAAAACAGATCAGCCGGTGACAAAGCAAGAAAACTATCAACTCAACTACGATCAACCAACAGCTCCCTCCTATGATGGATGGGAAAAACAAGCCCTTCCTGTCGGAAATGGAGAGATGGGAGCCAAGGTTTTCGGTCTGATTGGGGAAGAGAGAATCCAGTACAACGAAAAGACCCTCTGGTCAGGAGGACCACAACCCGATAGCACCGACTATAACGGAGGAAACTACAAGGATCGCTACAAGGTCTTAGCAGAGATACGTAAAGCCCTCGAAGCTGGTGATCGCCAAAAAGCAAAACAGCTAGCTGAACAAAATCTAGTTGGACCAAACAACACCCAGTATGGACGTTACCTAGCCTTTGGTGATATCTTCATGGTCTTTAATAACCAGAAGAAAGGACTAGATACTGTAACTGATTATCACCGTAATCTAGACATCACCGAAGCCACTACGACCACTTCTTACACCCAAGATGGGACGACCTTCAAACGCGAAACCTTCTCCAGCTATCCTGACGATGTCACCGTGACCCACTTGACCAAAAAAGGAAACAAGGCACTTGACTTTACCCTTTGGAACAGTTTGACAGAAGATTTGCTTGCTAATGGCAACTACTCTTGGGAATATTCCAACTATAAGAATGGTCATGTCACTACAGATGCAAACGGAATCCTTCTAAAGGGAACTGTCAAAGATAACGGCCTCAAATTTGCATCCTATCTAGGAATTAAAACGGATGGAACAGTTACTGTTCAGAATGAGACTCTAACCGTCACTGGCGCAAGCTACGCAACCCTCTATCTCAGCGCCAAGACTAATTTTGCTCAAAATCCAAAAACCAACTATCGAAAAGACATTGACCTCGAAAAAACGGTTAAGGGTATTGTAGAAGCCGCTAAGGCCAAAGACTACGAGACACTTAAAAAGGCCCATATCAAGGACTATCAAAGTCTCTTTAACCGCGTTAAACTAAACCTAGGTGGAAACAAGACTGCTCAAACGACAAAAGAGGCCCTTCAAGGCTATAACCCAGAAAAAGGGCAAAAATTGGAAGAACTCTTCTTCCAATACGGCCGATATCTACTCATCAGTTCGTCTCGTGATCGGACAGATGCCCTTCCTGCCAACCTACAAGGAGTCTGGAATGCTGTAGACAATCCACCTTGGAACGCTGACTATCACCTCAATGTCAATTTGCAAATGAACTATTGGCCAGCCTACATGAGCAACCTTGCTGAAACATCCAAGCCAATGATCAATTACATTGACGACATGCGTTACTATGGCCGTATCGCTGCCAAGGAATACGCAGGTATCGAATCCAAAGACGGACAAGAAAATGGTTGGCTGGTCCACACCCAGGCGACACCATTTGGCTGGACTACTCCAGGTTGGAATTACTATTGGGGTTGGTCTCCAGCAGCCAACGCTTGGATGATGCAGAATGTCTATGACTACTATAAATTCACCAAGGATGAGACCTATCTCAAAGAAAAGATTTATCCAATGCTCAAGGAAACAGCTAAGTTCTGGAATTCCTTCTTGCACTATGACCAGGCCAGTGACCGTTGGGTGTCTTCTCCATCCTACTCACCAGAACACGGAACCATCACTATCGGAAACACCTTTGACCAATCGCTAGTCTGGCAGCTATTCCACGACTACATGGAAGTTGCCAACCATCTGAAAGTGGACCAAGACTTAGTCACAGAGGTCAAGGCTAAATTTGACAAACTAAAACCACTTCACATCAACAAAGAGGGACGCATCAAGGAATGGTACGAGGAGGACAGTCCCCAATTCACCAATGAAGGGATTGAAAATCAACACCGCCACGTTTCCCATCTAGTTGGTCTCTTCCCAGGTACGCTCTTTAGCAAGGACCAAGCTGAATACCTAGAGGCTGCGCGTGCAACCCTCAACCACCGTGGAGATGGTGGTACTGGTTGGTCTAAGGCCAATAAAATCAACCTCTGGGCTCGTCTGCTGGACGGTAACCGTGCCCATCGCTTACTCGCTGAACAGCTCAAGTATTCAACCCTAGAAAACCTTTGGGATACCCACGCGCCTTTCCAAATCGATGGCAACTTCGGAGCAACCAGTGGGATGGCAGAAATGCTCCTTCAATCACACACTGGCTATATTGCACCATTGCCAGCCCTTCCTGATGCTTGGAAAGACGGTCAAGTTTCTGGATTAGTTGCCCGTGGTAACTTTGAAGTCAGCATGAAATGGAAAGATAAGAACTTGCAAAGCTTGTCCTTCCTTTCAAATGTCGGTGGAGACCTGGTTGTAGATTATCCAAATATCGAAGCTAGCCAAATCATGGTCAATGGCAAACCAGTCAAGGCAACGATCCTTAAAGATAATCGTATCCAGCTTGCAACGCAAAAAGGTGACGTCATTACCTTTGAACATTTTCCTGGTCGTGTAACCAGCCTGACAGCAGTTCGACAAAATGGAGTCACTGCCGAACTCACCTTCAACCAAGTAGAAGGCGCTACCCACTATGTCATCCAAAGACAAGTAAAAGACGAATCTGGCCAAACCTCTGCAACTAGAGAATTTGTAACCAATCAAACCCACTTTATCGACCGATCACTAAATCCTCAACTCGCCTATACTTATACTGTAAAGGCTATGCTGGGCGAGCTTTCCACACAAGTATCTGAACAGGCAACTGTAGAAACTCCTAGTGAATTGATGGATGACCGAGACAGTCGCATCCAGTACGGGGCTGCCTTTGGAAACTGGGCAGACTCAGAATTATTTGGAGGAACGGAGAAGTTTGCTGATCTTTCAAAAGGAAACTACACAGACGAAGACGTGACTGCTACTATTCCTTTCAATGGTGTTGGCATCGAAATCTATGGACTAAAATCGTCCGAACTAGGTCTTGCTACTGCTAAAATTGATGGCAAAGAAGTTGGCGAACTTGATTTCCATACTGCTGGGGCAACTGAAAAAGGCAGCCTCATCGGTCGCTTTACAGGATTGTCAGACGGACCTCACACATTGACTCTTAGTGTTAAACGTGAACACAAAGGACGAGGAAGTGAACGCTCGAAAATTTCATTAGACTACTTCAAGGTCCTAGCAGGAACAGGCAACACGATTGAAAAGATGGATGATCGCGACCCGCGCATCCAGTATGGTGCCCAGTTTAAGGACTGGTCTGACCCTGAACTCTACGGTGGTACAGAAAAATACGCTGATATTAACAACAGCGACTCTAGTGCGGCTTCAGAAGCTCAGGCAACTATTTCCTTTACAGGGACGGGCATTCGTATTTATGGCTTGAAGAGCCTTGCCCTTGGACGAGCACGTGTTACACTAGATGGCAAAGAAATGCCAAGTCTAGACTTCTACACTTCAGGTGCAACTGAAAAGAGAGCTTTTATTGGCGAATTTACAAACCTTACTGACGGTCCGCACACCTTGACATTACAAGTTGACTCAGATTCGCCAGAAGGTCGCAAGAAAATCTCTCTAGATTCCTTTGATATCATCAAAGCCCCTGCTATTGGTATAGATAGTCCAAGTATCGCACCTCTTAAGGAAAATGACAAAGAAATTTCCTTAACCCTACCATCTGGAGACTGGGAAGCCATCGCTGTAACTTTCCCAGGTGTCAAAGATCCTCTAGTATTGCGCAAAGTGGACGAAACGCATCTGGTTACAAGTGGGGATCAGACCGTGCTATCAATCCAAGACAATCAAGTTCAAATGCCAATCCCTGAGGCTACTGATCGACAAACTGGAAAAGCGATTGAAGCTTATGCCATTCAAGGAACTACCACAAGTAGCCCGGTCGTAGCTGTCTTTACTAAAAAAGATAAGAAGAAGGTTGACGAGAGCCAGCCAACTACAAGTAAGGGAGACGAACCAGCTCCTACTGTTGAAATTCCGGAATACACTAAACCTATCGGGACTGCAGGGCAAGAAGTGCCACCCACTGTAGAAAAGCCTGAATACACCGAACCTATCGGAACGGCGGGGCAAGAAGAGTCTCCTACTGTAGAAAAGCCTGAATACACCGAACCTATCGGAACGGCAGGGCAAGAGGAACCACCTACAGTGACAATTCCTGAATACACTGAGCCGATCGGAACGGCAGGGCAAGAGGAAGCTCCTACTGTTGAAAAACCTGAGTACACCGAGCCTATCGGAACTAGTGGGGATCAGGCTGCTCCAACCCTTAGCCTTCCTGATTATCCAGTTCGAGTCTTAAAAGATAAGGAAACTGGAGTAGAAATTATTGGTGGAGTCAGTGACCTAGAAGGAATTTCTCACATCTCTAGCCGACGTGTCCTAGCTCAAGAACTCTTTAGCAAGACCTATGATGCTTACGACCTACAACTGAAAAATCCAACAGATCATAGTTTGCAGCCAAAAAGCTCTGTCTTGGTTCGCTTGCCTATTTCAGCTAGCGTAGAAAAGGTCTATTATATTACTCCGACCAAGGAGTTGCAAGCCCTTGATTTCGACGTTCGAGAAGGAAAGGCAGAATTCATCACTAGTCATTTCAGTACCTATGCTGTCGTCTATCAAGCTGCTGGAACAGCCCCTAGTACAGATGAAAAACCAAGTACTTCAGATACAGAAACCTTGGCACACGAGGCTGAACAACTTTCAGCTAGTCTGATCCCTGCGAAAACTGGAAATCATTCTCCTAAAGAAGAACTTCCAGCAACAGGAGAAGCGTCCAACCCACTCCTCTTCTTAGCAGGACTCAGCCTAGCCCTTACAGCTACTTTTATGTTAAAAGGAAGAAAGGATGACTCCAACTAACCTTTAAGCACACAAAAACAGGATGAAGATCACCTTCATCCTGTTTTATTTTGTCATCAAAAGTTAGTTTTACAGTAAGTATAAAAAGGCTAGGGTCAAGAGACTTGCTAGGAGCCCAACTCCCCAAAAGAAGAAGTCAACCTTCCACTCGCTCCAAGGATTGCCCTTGCCTGAGAATCCTCCAAGCTCGAAATGGTGATGCACAGGTGTCATACGGAAAATACGCTTTCCACCACTAAGTTTGAAGTAGGTAACCTGCATCATAACAGAGCTTGTCTCAAAGACATAGATAATCCCAATCAACAAAAGGGTCCATTCTTGGTGGAGGGCCATAGAGATTGCTGCTAGCATCCCACCAAGAGCCAAACTTCCTACATCTCCCATGAAGATCTTGGCAGGTTTGTGGTTAAAGACGAAGAAACCTAGCAAACCACCAATCATGGCAAGAATCACAAGAAGAATATCCAATTGATTTTGCATATAAGCAATCACACCGTAGGCCGATAAGCTAATCACCACGGAAATACTCGCTAAGCCATCAATCCCGTCAGTCAGATTCACCGCATTGGAAAAACCAACTAGCCAGAAAAGGGCAAAGAAAATATAGAAAAAACCCAAATGAACTTGGTAGCCAAAAACTGAAAGCATATCGCCACCACGCTCATAAAAGAGGTAGAAAATCACTCCTCCAAGGAGCTGGAGAGCAAGCTTTTGCTTAGGATTCAAGCCTTCGTTGATCTTACGAAAGACCTTGAGGAAATCATCCAGAAAACCTACCAAACCATACAACACCAAGATAAACAAAATCATGCCTACATTGTTGGTCAATTGTTGGGTAAAGAGAGCAATAAGAAAGCTCACAACTACTGCAACGATAAGGAAGACAAGACCTCCCATGGTTGGAGTCCCAGCTTTAGCTTGGTGTTGTTTGACATCCTCGTGCATCTGCTGACCCGTAATCTGTGCTTTTCGATAAAATCGGATAAAGGCTGGAATGCCAATCAAGGTCAATAGAAAGGCTAGAATTCCAGCACTAATGGAACTAATCATCTTAATCTCCTAAAGTTACTTTCATTTTTTTAAGGTCTTTTAGGGCTGTATTGGCACGGACACTTTGTTTCTTGACCGTTTTGCCACTACCTTCCCACTCGACTTCTATATTCAGCCATTTAGCAAATGTTTGCACATTTTCATCTGTCCAGCCGTACATATCAGGCATTTCTTCGACCTTATCTGACAGGATCAAGATCTGCTGATTGGCTTCCAAATTATCTCCTTCAGAAACCGAGAGTTCCTTGATCTTGGTTCCTGTTCCGATAACAATTGGTTGGACCAGGTTTCGGCGCAATTCTTCTGCTAGGTCACCCGGAGTAAAGTCTTTGGTAGCCGGCATAGCATAGCTTGTCGTCTTGCTGACCTGATCTAAGCTCTTGGCAGTTGACTGAAGATTGAGGGATTCTTTCATAGCAGAGGCTCTCTCAAGGATTGGGTTGGCAAACTCTCCCAGCTGAACGCCTGAATAATGCTCTGGCTGTTGCACCGTTACATAGAGGATAAAGTCAGGATTTTCTGCAGGATGCATCGACACAACAGAGAAGATATAGTTGGTTTCACCTGTCAGGTAACCCCCATTCTTCTCATCGGCAATCTGAGCAGTCCCTGATTTGAGGGCGACATTCTGACCTGGAACATTGACATTTGGTTTTCCTGTACTGTGGTTGTACATGGTACCGTAGACAGGATCTGTTCCGACCATGACCATATGCTCCCGAGTAGAGGACGCTGCTGTTTTTGACACAGGATTTCCGACGATTTCCTTTTGAGACTTACGAACAGACTGGTCATTGGGGTCATAGAGGGCACTGATAAATTTCGGTTCCAACATAACCCCATCGTTGGCAATAGCTGTAAAAGCACGTAGCATCTGGGTCTGCGTTACAGAAATCCCCTGACCAAATGCACTCATGGCAATATTAACAATATTATCTGCAGGCAATTGACCTGAATACTCATCAGTCAGACCAAAACGCGTCGGCACCCCAAACTTAAAGCGATTGAGATAATCGAGCCAAGTCGCATCTCCCATTTTTTGTTCAAGTAGACTCATTCCAACATTACTGGAGTGAGCGAAACCTTGTGAGAAAGTCATCATCCCACCAGTAGTCAAACCATCATTAACATCCCAATCTCGAATCGTCGCATCCGCTATTTTTAATTCACTGCTATTGAAGTATTCTCCACCTGGGAAGGTATTGTTGTCAATAGAAGAAGCTAACGTCATGACCTTCATGGCTGATCCTGGTTCGTAGTTACTTTGATAGAGGATATCACGCCAGACAAAGTCTTTTGTGATGCCATCCTTGGTATCTGCATTAAAGGTCGGCCGTTGGGTCGTAGCCAGGATTTCCCCTGTTTTAGCGCTAACCAAGGTAGCCGTCATATACTTGCCTTTTACTTTTTCCTGGAAGGCATCCATCTGGGTTTCCATAAAGGATTGCAAGGGACTAGAAAGGGTTGTGTAGACATCTTTTCCATCTACTGTTTGTTGAGAAGCTTGATCTGTACCCGGAACAATATTTCCCAGACGATCTTTCTCATAGGTGATGATCCCATCTGTACCCGCCAGAATGTTATTTAAAGAACTCTCCAATCCAGATGTCCCAATCAAACGTTTGGTCCCATCCTCATTTTCATGGAGTTGCGCTAAACCGATAAAGGAAGAAGCAAACTGTCCATTGGGATAACTGCGGTTAGGGCTAGTTGTAAAGTCAACTCCCTCCACGCCAGCAGTTTTTAGGTCATTTTTAATGGCCATCATATTGGCATAGGTAATCCCATTTCCCTTGGTACCAAAAGATACCTGTTTTAGATCTGGTTGAGAAAGCTGTTCTTTGACATAGGACTCTTCCATATCCAGATACTTATGGAAAATTTCAGCTACCTTATTAAATTGAGAATCCTCTACATAGAGAATTTTGCCTGTTGCTGACTTGTAGGTCTTGTCAATAACAGCATAGATATTATAAGAAGTTGCATCCTCAGCAATAGGTGTCCCATTTCGATCATAGATGGTTCCCCGTTTTGCAGGAATCGTCTTGGTTGTTTGATGGACCTTGTTGGCTTCTTGAACCAAGTCCTTACCAAATTTTTTACCCGTTCCGATAATGACCGCAAAGTTGACCAAAAAGACCGCGAAGAGTATGACAGCCAATAAACTCAGGCTTTTTCCTACTCTTCGACGATTTTCTTCTGGAGATTTACGGTTACGAACGGCATAACGGATGATTTTTTCTTTCCACTGTTTCATTTTTTACTCCGCTGCTCGGATATTTTCGTTATTCAGCTGCAAATCCTTGGAGTTTGCAATTTCTTTCAAACGTTCTGAACGAATCAATTCATTGACCTCTTGCTTGGCATCGTCTAGCTCGGTTTTCTTTTCTTCGATTTGAGCATTGACCTTGGTCAGTTCATTCTGAACTTGTAATAGCTTGGTCTGCATAAACACAACGCTAATTGCCAGGATAATCATTGTTGCAGCAATCGAAACATAGAAGGCCTTTTCCACACGTGAAAAACCTTTGAACTTCGTTTGCAATAACTGGCTTGTTTTTTCGATTCTTTCTGCCATGTTTTTCCTCTTACTTGTGAATTTTTCTAGCCACGCGCAACTTGGCTGAATGCGAACGATTGTTGGCTGCTAGCTCTTCAGCACTTGGCAAGATTGGCTTGCGGGATACCAATTCCATCTTGGGCTTAAGGTCATCTGGAATGAAGGGCAAGCCTTTGGGAACTTCCACTGTTGAAGCTTCTTTAAATAGTTGCTTGGTCAAGCGGTCTTCCAGCGAATGGAAGGTAATGACCGAGATTCTACCATCCAGAGCCAGCATGTCCATGGCCTGCTGGATGGATTCATCTGCAGCGCCCAGCTCATCATTGACTTCGATTCGGATAGCCTGGAAAATCTGCTTGGCAGGGTGCCCCTTTTTCTTGAGCTCCTTGGCAGGCTTGGCCGACTTGATAATCTCTGCCAACTCCGTCGTTGTCTCAATTGGTTTCACCTCACGCGCTTGCTCAATCTTACGGGCAATCTGTTTAGAAAACTTATCCTCACCATACTTGAAAAAGATCCGAACCAAGTCATGATAGTCATAACGATTGACCACCTCATAGGCCGTCAGACTAGCTTCCTGATTCATCCGCATATCCAGTGGCGCATCCTTTTTATAAGAAAAACCACGTTCACGCTGATCCAGCTGAGGACTGGACACCCCTAAGTCATAACAAATTCCATCAATTTCCTGGACACCAGCCTCCTGCAAACGTGCCTGCAAATGACGGAAGTTGTCCTTGATAAAGGTTACCATCCCCTTTTCGATATAGGGTGCCAACCGTTTTTGCGCATTATCAATGGCATTCTGGTCCTGGTCAAAGGCATAGAGATGCCCTTTTTCGCTCAATTTACTTAATAAATATTCGCTATGGCCTGCTCCGCCCAAAGTCGCATCAACGTAGATACCGTCAGGTTTTACGTCAAGCATATCAATCGTTTCATGAAGCAAGACCGTTACATGATGAAATTCTTTTGTCATATCTTATCTATTTTACCACAAATCTGACCAGCTTGCACTTGTCAGACAAGGCTAAGTTTCTTCGAAAATAATTCTCAAAAATATGTCATATATACTTGACATCTCATCTCCAAAAGAATATAATGTAGTCAAATATATACGACATATCAGAAAGGAGACCCTATGAATCGTGTCAAAGAATTCCGCAAGGAACTGGGTATTTCTCAGCTCGAGCTCGCCAAAGATATCGGTGTCTCGAGACAGACCATCAACATGATTGAAAATGACAAGTACAATCCAACCCTGGAACTCTGTCTCAATCTCGCCCACAGCCTCCAAACTGACCTTAACAGTCTCTTTTGGGAAGACGATTTTTAAAAAAGGAGCAAACAAATGAAAAAAGAAACTCTCACTGAAAAACTCATCAAACGCATATACGGTATTTCTGGTCCCCTTGACGAACACAAACGGCGCGAGGCCGATCGTATCGGGAATCAGGTCTTTATTGTTCTCTTTTATCTGATGATATTTGGCAACCTCATCCCCTTTGTCCTTGCTTATAAATACCCGCAAATTGTCGCTATCGGCTATCCTCTCGTGGTATTTAGCATTTCGATGATGGCTGCCCTCTATGTAGTCTCTCAAACCAAGAAAACGGGCATCACAGCTATTGATCCCGAAATGCTGAGTCAAAAAGAAAGTAAAAAGCTACATTTTCCGGGTCTAAAAGCCGGTCTGATCTACGGCATAGCGATATTTTTTATAATGCCACTCATCGATAACCTAACCAGTGAAAATCCAAATTTCATCAGTTCTCTTCTGAATTCAAAACATATTTTAAAAACTATACTGGGAGCGTTCTTTTTTGGACTGATGATGCAAATTATCGTCTCTCTTCGCATTCAAAAGGCCAAGAAAGACCAAGAAGACGACTAGGAGGTGCCTTATGAAATCACTAGCTAAACTACTGATCAGTCATGTTTTTATCAGTATCTTTGTTACCTTTTTCCTACTTTCTGGACATATTGAGCATCCTTTCTTGATTATCTTTCTTTTATTCCTTCCTGTATTGAACAAGGGACAGAGATTCCAGAAAATCCAATCAAAAAAAATACGTCTTCTAAACGCATCTCTCTGTTTTATCCTCGTATCCTTTCCACAACTTTTAACAAATCCTATGGATTGGAGATACCTGGTATTTCTAATAATCTGTATCATTTTTAGTTTGGTTTACTTCTATACTCTCTATCAACTCTTTAAAGAAGTCAATCAAAAATCGCTCATTTAGGAGGTTACTCCCATGAAAAAAGAAGATTTCACCACTCGCTTACTTAAACTATTCTTTCACATACAAGGGCCTTTTGATGAATGCCGTCAAGAGATGATTTACAAGGCTTGTGCTCGTGCCTTGATCCAAATCGTTTACTCCTCCCTCCTACTCTTCTTGTTCTATCTCCTATTTGGACGCTTCATAGAGTTGGTTCGAGATGCCACGCCCTACCTCTATTTTGGACTTATCTTCGTCCTCTCATCTAGGGCGAGACTAGCAGTTCGCAACTTACATTTAGACAAGGATGACCTGTCCGAAATCCATCACAAAAGCTACAGCAAAAGCCAGATTAACCTTCGTAGTTGGGGCGTATTTATCAGTATTCCAATTGGCTTGTTTGTCTTATCAGCCTTTCACAAACTCTTTGTTCAGCATCTCCCCCTCAATACCTTTTGGGACAACCTCTCCCAGTTCGATAAAACGCTCCCTTTACTAGTCTTAGGTTTGGGAATTGGTGCCATCTTTGGAAGCATGACCTACGCCTTTTTATCGGAACACGTTAAAAAATAGAGCAAGATTCGCTAATTTTTTAATTTATAGGCAAAGAATCCCACCTAGTTCGTTCTAGGTGGGATTTCCACTTCAATTCATAGGATATTTTCCAAAATATCTACTGACCCTCGTCACCAATTCTCCCACTGGGTTTCAATCTTGACCTCACCATAGTTGCTTGGCGAGTACTTACTGTCATAAATGGTACACCAGTCTTTTAAGACTTTTTGATTGACGATTTCGTCGAAGTCTTTCTCTAATTCTTCTTTGGAAATATTATTTTTTCTTAAATATTCTCTTACTTTTTCTTCATCATCAATAAATTGACCTGGCTTCCTTGGCTCTTCAAAAATCGCAAGCTCCTTTTTGAGTACTTTCTTTTTTATGTTATAGTGCACCGAATACCATAGGGTAATATTCGAATCAGTCTTTCTTTCAAAAAGAATCAACACCCCCTTTATCCCTTCTCCAAAATTAAGGTTAATGGTTATGTCACTATATCCTTTGGGCAGAGTTTCATACTTTCCAAAAGGAGTATAGGATATATTGGGGTCATCACTTGGCCAACCGGCCCTGATTTTAAACCCATCTATGTTTCTTAAAATATT
>NZ_KV818079.1:16702-16938 GCF_001814835.1 Streptococcus sp. HMSC072D07 | reverse complement strand
TGGTAGATTTCATCAAAAATATTTTTAGGTTGATGAATAAAAAAGTAGAAGCAGGATAATACAATTATCACGAATAAGGCTACTAGGCCTAGGATTTTCTTCATGTTATCACCTTATCACCAATTCTCCCACTGGGTTTCAATCTTGATATCGCCATAGTTGCTTGGCGAGTACTTGCTGTCATAGATGGTACACCAGTCCTTCAAGACTTTTTGATTGACGATTTCGTCGAAGTC
>NZ_KV818079.1:0-16602 GCF_001814835.1 Streptococcus sp. HMSC072D07 | reverse complement strand
ACTTTTTCTTCATCATCAATAAATTGACCTGGTTGCCTTGGCTCTTCAAAAATCGCAAGCTCTTTTTTGAGGATTTTCTTTTTTATATTATAGTGTGCTGAATACCATAGGGTAATATTCGAATTAGTCTTTCTTTCAAAAAGAATCGTCATTCCTTTAATACCTGAACCAAAATTAAATCCAATACTTATGTCTTTATAACCTTCAGGATGAGTTTGATACTTCCCTGAAGGGGTGTATGCAAAATATTCTCCATCATTAGGCCAACCTGGACTAATTTTAAACCCATCTATGTTTCTTAAAATATTATTTGACCGATAAGTCTTCTCTGTCTCCTGGTAGATTTCATCAAAAATATTTTTAGGTTGTTTGATAAAGAAATAAAAACAGATGAATATGATAAACGACATTAACGCTGTCATACCTAGTAGTTTCTTCATTAACTTTTCCTCCTAGTCTGCCACAGCCTCTAAACGATTTAAAAATGCAGATACTTCTGGGTATTTTTCCTCAATATACTCTTTAATAGATGCCTCACCCTTTCTCAGTATATCCGCAGGCGCTACCCCTGCGTAGATTGTACCTTTGACATGTTTCCAATCCTTATTTTTCAAAAATTCTCTTTCTCTCTGAGAAGAATCTTTTTGAAGATCAGCATAGTAAGAAGAGATGGCTTGATCATAGGATTGCCCCTTCTGCATACGGCCGATAAGGTTGACCGAGTCCAAATCCGCCTTGTAGTCATCTTCCCCGATGCTTGGCTTCATATCATTTGCATTAAAGGTCGTGTCTCCCTCCCAGCCTGATAAGTCCTTAACATGCTCTCTACCACCATAGACATCGGCTAACTGAACTTGATTAGGATTAAGATGAGTGGCCATAGTGATGGACTGGTGGGTAAAGTCTGCATGACCTGCTCCGTTGTTAGAGTATGCCTTGAGTTTGCTGTCCCAAAATTGGTCAAAGTTACCCGTATCACCATAAATCTCTTCATAAGTACTTTTATAGGAATCATAATGGTTAGTTCCATTTTTTTTATCATATTTCTTAATTTGATCTATATTATCAGATTTCCCACCCGCCATCTCATGCTGCAATCTAAGATTATAATACAGTTCTTTGGCCTTTTCTTCTTTCAGCCCCAGTTCTTGATAAATTTCTACTATTGGTTTCAATGTTATCCATTTTTGGCCTGTCTGTGGATCACTCACAAATTCTTTATAAAAATATTGCCCCAAACCACCCGCAGTTTCTTTCCACCTAAAGTCATTATAGTTTGCCGCACCGACGACTCGCAAAAAGATATAGTCACGGAACTCTTGGCTAGAGGTTGGGAATTTCTTATCTATCCCTTGCTTGATGGTCAAGAGTTGTTGGGCTGTCTCGGCATCAAAGCCGTATTCTGCCATCATGGTTTGGACAAAGGCCTTTTCTTGACGACTGAGCTTCAAGTCCTTTGTATCAGCATAGGCAGTCAGGTAGTTGGTCCAAGTCAGGTCAGATGGGACTTTAAAGACGCCTTGCTTGGCATCCCAGCTCGATTCGATCTGGGCCAGTCCGCGACTCAACTGCACATCGATACTGTCTAGATCATCGAAAAGCCCTCCTGAGTAGCTATCATAGGCGCGCAGGTCTTTCAAAATCGTTTCATAGACGCGTTTATTCGCATGGTGTCCTCTCATGAGTTCCACATTACTACGTCTCAATCTCCCCTTTTCTTCACTATCCATGGTCGAGGTAGAAAGGGATTGGTTGACTTCATCTAGATAGGCAATCATCTGCTCTTCCTGGCGGATCTTATCAAGTAGATCATCCTCACGCCAACTCTTGCTGTCGACCATCGTTTGATAGTCTTCTGGTAGTTTCTTGATGGCTTGAGAGAAGGTTTCTGCATAGAGCTGTCCCCCTTTGCTCAAGGGTAGCAAGACACTTGCAAAAAAACTTCTAGCCGAATCATAAGCATCGCCCTTTAGACTCTCTGTATCCTCTGAAAACTTTTGGATGGCTGATTGCAAATCTTGATAAGCCTCCACCTGAGATTGACACATGGTCGCTACGCTCGAACTCTGTAGTTGTGATTGTTCCAAATACATATCAATGCCCATGACGCGTCTCCTCCTCTCTTTCTAGTTCCTTGCGTCTTTCATAGTAAACCGCATCCAAGTCTTCCTCTAACCGGAACTTTTCTTTCTTCAAATCATCCATGTGGTAGGCAAGGTCCTCAAAGATTTGGTTTTTGAGTTGATTTCTTTGCAGGAGCGTTTCTTCCAACTGTCCTGCGTATCGGCTCTGATAGGCTGCCTCCCACAAATCACTTTGATAACGGTGGCTAGCTCTATCATATCCTTCAAAGGTTTCTATTAGTTCTTTGGTGCGATACTTCTCTTTTCCATTGCCTTCTAGCTGGTACAAGAGTTCTCGCTCTCTATTCTTCAACTCATCTAACTTGCTCATGTATGACTCCTAAAACCATTGGCGCCCGCTTCATCTAGCGCCTCAAAATCACTCGCCACAGAGTGAAGTCGTTCGGAAGTTAGGGTGACAGCGGCTGTTATCTGACTAGCAAGATTTTGAGCCTCTGTCAGACATTGATGAGCCTTGTTATTCCCTTGAAGAGTCGTTAGGTCATCTTGACTAGCCACAGCGATCGCTGTTAACGATTGACAAGCATTTTTAAGCTGAGTCGCATATGTTTGCGCAAGATTTAGATCACTTTTTACTGTTGACATGGCTGTTTTATCCTTTTTCTCATTCCCTAGTGATAGGTACACTCCATTTAGCTATATAGGCCTATTATACCATGTTTCATAAAAGGAGCATCATTTTGTCCTGATTTATGTACCATTGTGTATTTTTTCAACAACCTCTCCCATCCGACTCGACGAAAAGGGTAAAAACTGTTACAATGTAGAAAAAGAAAAGAGGCCCTCATGACCAGTGTATATGATTTTTCCGTTTTAAACCAAAACAACCAAGCAACTCCCCTGGAGAGCTATCGTGGCAAGGTTCTCTTGATTGTCAACACTGCTACTGGATGTGGCTTAACGCCCCAGTACCAAGGGCTCCAAGACCTCTATGAACGCTATCAAGATCAGGGCTTTGAAATCCTAGATTTCCCTTGCAATCAGTTCATGGGACAAGCACCCGGCAGCGCAGAGGAAATCAATAGTTTCTGTAGCCTACACTATCAGACAACTTTCCCTCGCTTTGCCAAGATCAAGGTCAACGGCAAGGAAGCAGATCCTCTTTATGTTTGGCTAAAAGACCAGAAATCTGGCCCGCTAGGAAAACGAATCGAATGGAATTTTGCTAAGTTTCTCATTGGCCGAGATGGGCAAGTCCTTGAGCGCTTCTCTTCCAAAACAGACCCCCAAACCATCCAAGAGTCTCTCCAAAAAATACTCTAATTTCTTTTTAAAACGTATCCTTTCATTTAGTTTGAGCCCTGAAAGGATGCGTTTTTTCTTTAAAAAGTAACTGATTTTCTTTAATTTATATTTATTTTTTTGCTTTTTGCTATTGCAATTCTTTCATTAATTTAGTATATTTGTTATATTAAAAGTTTTCAGTCATTTTAAGGGAGAAATGACCTTTTAAATTTTTTTATCTTAAAATGAAAGCGCTTTATAAACAGGAGGTAAGGTGGCTTACAAATTATCAGAGAGTTTTTCATTAAATCAAGTTGTAACCAAGTCAGACTTGGGCTTGGCAGTAGCTGACTGCCTTTCTAAAAACTAGGAGTATATTATGAATCGATACCTTTTTGAAAAAGGGCAAACATTTAGCATTCGGAAGTTGACTGTAGGTGTGGCATCTGTTATCGTGGGACTGGCATTTTTTGCTTCTGGAATCGTGCGTGCAGACGAAACGTCTCCTGCCACGACATCCAATTTAGATCAGCAAATGAAACAAGTCGCAGATATAGAAGAGACCAAGGCTGAACCAGTCAAAGAAGAAGACCGTGTAGAAGCTGAAAAACAAGAAACACCTGTTGCAGATACTAACAGTGCTGACTTGCTCCCTGAAGACATTCAGGACCGTGCCTATCC
Organism: Streptococcus sp. HMSC072D07; assembly: GCF_001814835.1. Taxonomy (GTDB): domain Bacteria; phylum Bacillota; class Bacilli; order Lactobacillales; family Streptococcaceae; genus Streptococcus. The sequence continues at coordinate 12,553 of NZ_KV818079.1, read as the reverse complement.
AGACACACCTGTCAAAGAACTCGATACGACTACTATCGTTGACCAAAAAGCTAGTCCAACAGTAGAAACTAAGAGCATTCTAAAGGACAAGGAAGAAGCTCCAAAAGAATCTGAGAACGGAAACCGTGCCATCATTAACGGTGGACAAGACCTCAAACACATCAACTACGAGGGACAACCTGCTACTGCTGCTACTATGGTTTACAGCACTTACAATGCAGGGGAGCAACGCTACCTCGTTTCAGGCTCAGGTATCTTCGTAGCACCTAACCTGATCCTTACCGTTGCTCATAACTTCTTAGAGGCCAATAAAGAAACTGGCGAGGGTCACATTCGTGGTGGAAAATCTGCCCAGTTCTACTATAACGTTGGTTCAAACAGCGAAAAGAAAAACTCACTGCCATCTTCTGGAACTACGGTTTTATTCAGAGAAAAAGACATCCATTTCTGGAACAAGAAAGAGTTTGGAAAAGGCTATAAGAATGACCTTGCTCTTGTAGAAGCTCCTATTCCTCTTCCGATTGCTAGTCCAAACAAAGCAGCAACCTTTGCGCCTTTAGCGGAGCACAAGACGCATCAGCCGGGAGAAGCCATCAGTACGATTGGCTATCCAACTGACTCGAGCTCCAAAGAACTGAAACAACCTATCCTAGCTGGTCAGCTTTACAAGGCAGATGGGACCATCCGATCTGTTGAGTCCTATGATGATAAGGGAACGACTGGTATCACCTATAAAACCACTTCTGTATCTGGTTTGTCTGGTGGCGGGATTGTCGATAGCCAAGGAAAAGTTCTGGGGGTTCACCAACACGGAACCGTTGACAATGGTGTGGCTGAAAAGGATCGCTTTGGTGGCGGACTCGTCCTTTCACCTGAACAACTGAAATGGGTGAAGGACATGATTGCCAAGTATGGTGTGAAAGGCTGGTACCAAGGTGATAACGGAAATCGTTACTACTTTACCGATGAAGGACGTATGCTTCGGAACGAAACAGCTGTTATCGGAAGCAACGAATATTCCTTCAACCAAGATGGGATTGCTACCTTGACCAAGGGAATTGAATACGGTCGTGTGGTTATCCAACACGAAGACGAAGAAGGAAATCCTGTCAAAGATAATGACACCTTTATCGAACAGACAGCTGTTGATTCGCCATTTGACTATAATTTCAAAAAAGAAATCGAGAAGACGGACTTCTATCAGAAGAATAAAGACAAATACGAAATTGTATCCATTGATGGCGTAGCAGTCAATAAACAGCTAAAAGATACATGGTCTGAAGATTACAATGTTGTCAGCAAAGCGCCTGCCGGTACACGTGTCATCAAGGTGGTCTATAAAGTCAACAAAGGCTCCTTCAAAGTTTACTACCGTCAAAAAGGAACCACTACTGAACTAGCGGAAGCGACAGTTGATAACAATGACGGCCAAGAGTATGACGTTTCCTTTGTCAACACCTTCCATGCAAAAGACATTGCTGGCTACCGTCCAGTCAAGGCTAGCCTGGAAGCAAGGATCCAGCAAAAAGGTGTTAATGAGATCGTCTTTGAATACGAGCCAGTCGCTGATACGACTAATCCTGCCACGCCGACTCCACCAGTGGCTCATCCAGAAGATAAAGAAACCGAAATTGGCAATCATGGACCTCTTCCAAGCAAGGCTCAGCTTGATTACCACAAGGAAGAATTGGCAGCCTTCATCCACTACGGAATGAACACCTATACCAATTCTGAATGGGGAAATGGGAAAGAAGACCCCCGGTACTTCAATCCAACCAACTTGGATACTGACCAGTGGATTCGTACTCTGAAGGAAACTGGCTTCAAACGAACCATTATGGTTGTTAAACACCACGACGGATTCGTTGCTTACCCATCTAAGTACACCAACCATACCGTAGCTGCTAGCCCATGGAAAGATGGTAAGGGTGACCTTCTCGAAGAAGTTTCCAAATCTGCTAGCAAGTACGACATGAATATGGGTGTTTACCTATCACCATGGGATGCCAACCATCCAAAATACCATGTTGCAACCGAAAAAGAATACAACCAATACTATCTCAACCAACTGAAAGAAATCCTTGGTAATCCGAAGTACGGAAATAAAGGGAAATTTATCGAGGTTTGGATGGACGGTGCGCGTGGTAGCGGTGCCCAAAAAGTGACCTATACCTTTGATGAATGGTTCAAATACATCAAAGAAGCCGAAGGAGATATCGCCATCTTCTCTGCTCAGCCGACAAGCGTTCGCTGGATCGGAAATGAACGAGGTATCGCAGGGGACCCTGTCTGGCATAAAGTTAAACGTGCCAACATCACAGACGATGTGAAAAATGAATACCTCAACCATGGTGACCCAGATGGTGATATGTACTCTGTAGGGGAAGCTGACGTTTCGATCCGTTCAGGCTGGTTCTACCATGACAATCAACAGCCGAAATCACTCAAAGAGTTGATGGATATCTACTTCAAGTCTGTTGGTCGTGGAACCCCACTCCTTCTCAACATTCCACCAAATAAAGAAGGAAAATTCGCAGATGCGGATGTGGCTCGCTTGAAGGAATTCAAGGCAACCCTAGACCAAATGTATGCCACTGACTTTGCCAAAGGTGCCACTGTAACAGCAAGTTCTACTCGTCAGAACCACCTCTACAAAGAAAGTCACCTGACTGACGGTAAAGATGATACTAGCTGGGCGCTCTCAAATGATGCCACAACTGGTAGCTTTACAGTTGATTTGGGCCAAAAGAGACGCTTTGACGTCGTTGAACTCAAGGAAGACATCGCCAAAGGGCAACGTATCTCTGGTTTCAAGATTGAAGTTGAGATCAATGGACGTTGGGTGACTTACGGCGAAGGTTCGACCGTTGGTTACCGTCGCTTGGTTCAAGGCAAGCCTGTTGAAGCACAAAAAATCCGTGTAACCATCACCGGTGCTCAAGCAACCCCAATCTTAACCAACTTCTCAGTCTACAAGACACCAAGCAGCATTGAAAAGACAGATGGCTACCCTCTTGGACTGGAATACCACTCAAACACAACGGCGGATACAGCCGGAACAACTTGGTACAATGAATCTGAAGGTGTTCGTGGCACTTCTATGTGGACCAATCAAAAAGATGCCAAAGTAAGCTATACCTTCACAGGAACCAAGGCCTATGTCGTCTCTACAGTCGATCCAGGTCACGGAGAAATGTCCGTCTACGTTGATGGTCAAAAGGTTGCAGATGTGCAAACTAAGAATGCTAGCCGTAAACGCAGCCAAAAAGTCTTTGAGACAGGCGATTTAGCACCAGGCCAACACACTATTACCCTCGTGAACAAAACAGGCGAACCAATTGCTACAGAAGGAATCTACACCCTAAACAATGATAGTAAAGGGATGTTTGAACTCGAGTCTACCAGCTACGAAGTCGAAAAAGGAAAACCAGTCACTGTTAAAATTAAACGCGTTGGTGGAAGCAAGGGGGCTGCTACTGTTCGCTTTATCACAGAACCTGGAACTGGAGTTCACGGCAAAGTTTACCAAGATACAACTCAAGATGTGACCTTTAAAGATGGAGAAACAGAAAAGACTGTTACCATCCCAACGATTGACTTTACTGAACAAGCCGACTCTGTCTTTGACTTCAAAGCCAAGCTCACTTCTGTTTCTGATGGTGCCTTGCTCGGTTTTGCTACCGATGCAACCATCCAAGTGATGAAAGCTGAATTGCTGATCAAGGATCAAACAAGCTATGATGACCAAGCTAGTCAGTTGGATTACAGTCCTGGCTGGCACCATGAAACCAATTCCGCAGATAAGTACCAAAAGACAGAGTCTTGGGCTTCCTTTGGTCGCTTAACTGATGAGCAAAAGAAAAAGACAACCGTAACAGCTTACTTCTACGGTACTGGTCTTGATATCAAGGGCTATGTCGATCCAAATCATGGTATCTACAAAGTCTTTCTAGACGGCAAAGAAGTTCCTTACCAAGATGGCATGGGAAATGCTTCAACCATTGATGGTAAGAAATACTTTAGCGGTCATGCAGCCCAACGCCAAGGCAATCAAACTCTGGTTAGCCTAAAAGGTCTGGACGAAAACTTGCACGCAGTCACCCTTCAACTAGATCCTGATCGAAACGATTTGTCTCAAAATATCGGTATCCAGGTAGACCAATTTATCACTCGTGGCGAAGGCAGCGAACTCTACAGCAAAGCAGATATCATCCAGTCTATCTCTAAATGGAAAGATGATCTGTCCAATTTTGATCCAGCAGGCTTGAAAAATACGGCTACTGCACGCCAAGCTTTCCAAGCAAATCTAGAAAAATTGAGAAACCAACTCAGTGCTGATGCAGTGGATGTTCAAGAAGTCATGTTGACAGTCAGTGCCCTACAAGATATCCTATCCAAGGATGAGAACTATCAAAGAGGCCAAGAGGAGCCTAGTCCAGAGCAACCGGAACAGCCAGAAGAGCCTGAGAAACCTGACCAGCCTGAGCAACCAGCCGAACCAAAACAACCGGAAATTGAGTACGATAAGGCTATGGACAGCTTGACAAAAGCTATCGAGAAAAAAGTCGCTGAGCTTGGATCCAACAAGGAAGCTAAGAAGAAATTATTAGAAATTGCTGACCAAGCCATTGCTGCAATCCAAGAAGCTAAAACTCAGGAAGCAGTCAATCAAGCGCTAGAAACTGCTCTCGAACAAATCAACAAGCTCAAAGCAGCTCAGCCTGAGAAACCTGCTGAACCTGAAAAACCAGTTCAGCCTGAAAATCCGACTCAACCTGAGAATCCAGTTCAACCTGAGAAACCTGGCCAACCTGAGAAACCAGCTGAGACTGAAAAACCTGCTCAGCCTGAAAAGCCGACTCAACCTGAGAAACCGGCGCAACCGGAAAAACCAGCGCAACCGGAAAAACCAGCGCAACCGGAACAACCTGCCGAGCCTGAAAAGCTAGCTCAGCCTGAAAATCCGACTCAACCAGAGAAACCGGCGCAACCTGAACAACCGGCGCAACCGGAAAAACCTGCTCAACCTGAGAAACCGACTCAACCGGAAAAACCTGCTCAACCTGAGAAACCGACTCAACCGGAAACTCCAGCGCAACCTGAGAAACCAATTACTTCTTCAAGTCCTGAGGAAGGGGTTAAAGACCTTGTCTTTACACTTCCAAGCTTGGAAATCGTCAATAAGGTCGTACCGTTCAAGACTATTCGTCGCGAAAACCCACAATTAGACAAAGGAAAAGAGCAAGTTCTATCAGAAGGAAAAGACGGTCTCTTAGTCGAGTATGTTGAAGTGGACGGTGACAATCGCAAGGTTCTCCAAACAGAAGCAACTCCAGCTCAAGATCGAGTGATTGAGGTAGGTAGCAAACAAAGCTCAGTTGGAACAGAAGCGCCACCGGTTGTGACCCTTCCTGAGTATGTTTTCCCAAGAGAGACTGAAAAACCTGCTCCAGTCGTAACAGATAATTCATCATCAAAAGATGAAAAAGCTCCTGTTACAGCTACAGTCAAAGAAGACAAGGAAAGACTACTCCCTGCAACTGGGGAACAAGAAGCAAGTGCCTTCCTCTTCTTGGCAGCCATTACTTCTATCTTGTCTCTCCTCATTTTCCAAAAGAATTTCAAAGACTAATAACCCTCTCTGATTGATTCTTTCTAATTATTCAGTTCCCCCGTTGAGAAGACCATTTGGTCTTCTCTTTTTCTATCTGTAAAATTAAAAAACATCCACAAATATACATGGATGTTTTGGTATGAATCTATAAAGTGAGATGATCATTGAAGATAGCCGTTCTCAAATCCAACCACGTTTTCAAATAAACGCTCATCTAAAAAAGAGAGCCCCCTTGCCTTATCTCATCAGAACTACCATCATAAGTTTCTGCAAGAACTCCACAGATAAAGGATAGCGTTTCGAATTCCAATACCATGAGATCTTCTGACGCTCATAAGCCACCTTTCCTAGATTGGACTTCCCTCTCCCATATCTAGCTCTACTGACTACTATTTTTGAGTCCAGCATAGGCATAGGTTCGATTTCTGGGGCACTCTTTTTCCGTCACCACCCTAAAATAAAAGCGATGCTCCCGCCCATCCTTGGCATTTTCCTTGTTTAAGACAAAGTAGTTCTTCTGATTCATCGCCATAGTGCGTAGGATGTCATCGATCAAAAAAGTCAGTGGTACATTCATAGCAGAGTATTTTTGAAAATCCTCTTCAAAGCGGATATAACTATCTGAAAAATAATCCATCTGCAGTTTGTTTTCATACAACTCTTTTCTAGTCATACACTCCCTCCTCCCACAGTCGAATTTCGAGGACATCTACAATCTCTATCAGCCTATAACCCTCATTGGTCCTAATAGATAGAGTTTGAGGTGATAATTCGCTTACCTCACCAATGATCGTGGTTTTATGCCTTCTTTCCTTGACCACAAAGCATCCCTTCAGTTGCCCAACATAAAGCTGCGAAAGCAAGAGTAGCTTCTCAGCGGAATTCAAACTCGTCGAAAAAGCTACCCGATTTTTCTCTTCACCGAGTGAACTAGTATGCTCTGAGAGGAAAAAGCCCATCCACTTCTGCATCCCTGGATCTTGATAGTCACGCGCAGATGGAAAGGGTAAATAAGAACGATCAATCATTTTAAACCATCTAATCCTCCAGCAGAATGCCCCCAATCAGCTTGCTTCTGGCAAGACTCCTAGAGGCTTCTTCCAGTGCATTGGCCTTTAAAAGGGAGGTAAAACCAAATTGTTCCCGAATGGCATCAATAGCCGTCTGGAGCCTTTCTTCTTTTTCTAACTTGTCAACATCATCAAAGAGGGAGATCAAGCCAAAGGACTCGTCCACAAATCCCGAATAGTTGACTCCGACACTTCTGACCGCTCCAGAAGTGTATTTGTTATGAAATAGCTTCAAAACATAATCCGTTAAGACAGCTGTATTATTGGTCGGTTCGACCTTCATTTGTGTGTGAATAGACGACCTGACCTCCTGCTTAGAGAAACCAACATAGAGAGAGACAAGGGTTGTTTTCTTGCCCGCCCTTCTCAGTCTAATAGCCACCTGCTCCGCCATTTCTCGAAGAATAATTTCGATATCCCGTAGCTTCACGTAGTCTCTCGGCAAGATTTGAGAATTTCCTAACCCTTGGGACTTAGCTTTATAGGGCCTGTGAACATTGCTCTCGTCAATCCCGTTAGCATGAAACCACAAACGCAGGCCAGCCTGACCGAGAGCTTTCTGTAGCTGGTCTGGATTACTGGTGGCCAATTCTCTGATGGAAAAAATCCCCAGAGTATGCAAGCGTTTCTCCATCCGCCTGCCAATCCCCCAAAAGTCCGTCATCTTGGGAATGGCCCAAACCTTCTCTTCCACATCCTGGTAAGACCAGTTGGCCCTCATGGTCGGAGTGTGCTTGGCCTCATTATCCAGAGCCAACTTGGCCAGTAAGGGATTGGCATTGGACATACCCACTGTAGAGTAGATCCCTGTCTGCCTCCAAATATCCCTCTGGATGCGAGCAGAAAGCATATCTAGCTTGTCTTTGCGAGAGAGACTCTTGTTTGGGATAAAATAGTTGAGCGAACTAGTCAAATCAATAAAACCTTCATCAATAGAGTAGGGATAAATATCATCTGGGCTACCATAGTTTTGAAAGATTCGCTGGATTTCCATATTGACCGCTATGTACTCATCCATCCTAGGAGGGACAATCAAGGTGACTTGAGCCCAATCTTCGATGTAGCGAACATAGTCTAAGTCAGTAGGCAAGCCTTGCTTTCGAGCATTGTAATAGGAAAATTTGCGCGTTTTGATATCAAAAGGCAGATCATAGGCCCGGCCAACATTGGACTTGCCAAAAATCTTCTTAAACATGGGAGAGGAAGCTAATATAAGGCCAGTAGAATTATCCGCGCGACTCATGACACAAAGCGAGGTCTTCAGCGGATGCAAGCCCCGTTTCACACACTCAACGCTGGCATAAAAAGATTTCATATCGACAAAGGCAATATCACTTTTGGGCTCTCTGGAATAATCAAAGTAGCCCATAGGCTAACCCTCCATCGGCACAAAATTCCCAACAATAATCCCCACAATCCGAGGATCTTCCTCATAGGAGATGAAAATATCCTTGTATTTAGGATTGATAGAGACCAGACGCAAGCCATCTTCCTCCCGATAAACCCGTTTGATATAGGTCTGGTTGTTGCAAACCACTGCATAAACCGCCCCATCATAATCAAATCCGGTCTCTCGAATCAAAGCCACGGAACCATTTTGATATTTAGGTTCCATGGAGTCCCCAGCCACCCAGGAAGCAAAATCGTGGGCTAGTTCTTCATTAAAGTAAACGGTATCAAAATTTCTATCGTCATATACCGAAGCCCCGATCCCTGCTGACATGCGTTCATAGACACGATACTCGTAGAGGCGCTCTGGCATGGTCGCCACCTTCTGTGTTTGTTCCTCTTGAGCTAGGTTGCGAGCATAGAGCACAACCTTGTCCTTCCCTTGCTTGGAGAGGCTATTGTAGAGACGAACAATCTCGATCTGAGTGAAATATCCCTTTGCTACCTTTAAAATATTTTCTAGCTGGGCAACCTTCTCCTTGGATGGTTCCTTAATTCCACGTTCCCAAGCCGAGTAAGCCTGAAAACTGATCCCAAGTTGCTCTGCAATTTCCTTCTGTGTCAATTTTAACTCTTTTCTCCGAGCCTTGAGTTTTTCTGGTTGGTACATGATTCACCCCCTAGTGTGATGCTTTATTGAGAATATCTCTCTTAGAAAAACAAATCGACGGTTGAGCTTACACCTCTAAAACTCAACCAATTCGGTTTAGTTTTATTATATAAAAAAAGTGGACGATTGTCCACTGGGAAAATCAAATTTTAACAGACACAACTGGAAATTATGAACAAAAAACTGGACTAGACCTAGCAACTCCTACTCTAATTTTTGCAACAGCTTTACAACTTGCTGATTATCAATCCTCACATAGTAAACACCACTATCATTGACAAGTTTATCCTCTTCATACTTAGCAATCTTTACAGCATAAAGACCTCTTGGTAGGGATTGGTTGGCAAAAAATTCCTTCATGAGCCTTTCAAGATCTTTTAGATAGTCATCATACAAGAGATCTCTTTTTTCCTTCGGAACGAAATATTGAAATTCAAATGTCGGTATAAAAATCTCTTTTTGGAAAAGATATTGAGCATCCATTGGATACATCCCTTGCAGAGCTTGGCCCTTGCTTTGATTTTCCTCCAATATTTCATTATAAAGATAGATATTATCAGATTGGTTATTAAATTCAAAACCAATACCTTGATACTTCAAATCAGGAAGTTTAGGATCTTTGATTGAACTGTCCAGTGTTTTTAAAAACTCGCTGGTGCCTGGACTAACCTCAATCCCTAAATAGGCTAATTCTGGGAAAACATTATAAATTTTTTTACCATTTTTGTAATCAACTTCTGCATCTGTCTTTCCATATGTTTCATTTTTCGAAAAGCGAGTATAGTATTTAAATCGAGTTTTAACCTGATAGTTTTTTCCAGCTATATTTTCACTATAGGTACCATGGATTATAAATCCTCCCACACTTGTATAGTTTTTCTCGTATTTTTCTAACTCAAACTGTCCTGTAAGACCGTAATTTTGATAAGAACGATGCACAGCTTGCTCAAGCTCAGTTCGACTTGCATGGGCAAATAGCCCCCACATATCCATTAGAGAAAAAATCGGACTGAACACTGTGAAGATTACCATTGGAATCACTATGGATAAGCAACCTATTAATAGCCAATTTCTTTTCTTGGCGTTTCCTTCAGATTTTTTAGCAGTTTTCTGTTTCCTTTTTAAGATTAGAATGAGCAAACCCAAAAGCACTAATACTAATAAAACCAATCTACACTCTCCTTTTACTTTTGACAGTTGTTAACAGGTGTATAGGAGACTGACAGAAATACTCATCTCACCTGCTAACTTATCCTGAATTCCATAAACTCGTCTGAAATGACGAACAATCCTTATGCCATTATACCACACGAGCGATACCGTGAGAAGATGAGAAAAGCAAAAGAAAACCACCTGAATTTGTTTCAGGTGGTTAGTTTCAAGAGACTAGAAATAGTGTCTATAAATCTTTATCTCTTTTTAGACTTCTTGACATGTTCCTTGTAGATTTTTGACTTTTTCCCGTACCATTCTTCAATGGTATAGCCATATTCTTCACGGTATTTCTCTTGGTTTTTATTGACTGTATTCAAGTTCTCTAGCGTTACTACATTGGATTTAAAAAATGATACCAAAAATAGTCCTAGGAAAATAGGTGCAATAGGTAACAAAGCAAGCAAGAGATACGCTAGGAAATGATTGAGCCCGTTGATGAAGAGATTGATTCCATACATCAACAACCATAAGAACAAAATAACATTCAAAAATTTTTTATAATATTCTGAGGAGAAATAATCCTTTCTAGCGCGTTGCTTTGTAACAAGGATATAGATAAGGTAAATCAGTGATAAGACAAACCCAATCCAGTAAACGATACGAATTGCTACTAGAGGGATTAAATACAAGATGGCTACAAACCAACTATAATATGTAATTACGAGCAAAAACAATTGAAAAATCTGAGTCATTAAATAGGCTTTAATGCGATTTCTTTTAGAAATAATATAAAAACAAGTAAAATGACCGCAACAAAGAAAAAATAGAAAGCCAAAGAAACTATCTGGGGGAATGAGCCCTTTTTCCACTGATGTTAGCTGTGTAACCATTGAGGTCAGTGGAATAGCTGGGTCATACCCAGCTTCACTAGCCATTCGAAATACACTTATCGGTAAAGACGTCCCAATCATAACCATAAGAGAATATAGAGATAGTCCAAAAATCGCCTTTACTAAGTTTAATCTTCGTGCTGTTTCAAGTGCATCATTAATATCTTTTTGTATCTTATCCATTTATTTTCTCCTATTACCCAAACAAGGATGAGGCCGCTTTCAGACCACCATTGAAAAAATCAGAAACATTCTTGCCCACGCTTTTGACAGTCTCCAAGCCCTGGTGGATTCCATTTCCGATAGACTCCACCGTCGATTCTACCACATCCACAGCACCATAAGCAAAATTTTTAACTCCGTCATAAACAGACTTTTTAAATTCCGGTGCGACTGCAGAAGTGATAAGATTAAACGTTCCTACACCAAGACCAATGAGAGCTCCTTCTACTGGATGTCCTCCTAGTGCTCCTGCCTTAGCTCCAAGCCACATACCATCTAAGGGACCAACGTTAGATATGGTATCAATGGTACCACCGATCACAGACTTCCCGATTTTCCCTACGGTCGTCTTGGAATTATTGTCAAACAGAAACAATATCCTTGTCCCATTATTCTTCCTCCGTACTGGATTTATAATATTGTAAGAACTCTTCTTCGCTTTGAACCAGATGCTCCTGTCCATCTTTTGAACTAGCTGCTGGAATAGTGATATCCTTGAAGATATTGGTACCTTCTGGGAAAACGAGTTTTATCATATCTATAGATGTTTGCAAATCATCATTAGATGAAAGTTTATATATATAACTTGTTTCAGGACTTTTTGAAATTATTTCCATAGATTTAGGGTATTTGCTATTTATGAGCCATTGTTTCGTATTATCTCCAAGTCTCCAAAAATGAAGGCCATTATCCCTAACAGAAAAATCATGTTCTTTAAACAACTGTGAAAAGGAATCTATCGAACCAAGTCCTATTTTAGGCGAATTCTTTTTTTGATTGTTCGGGTTAATATCTACAATCTTACCTGTTTCTAGGTCTATCAATCTATTCAGCAACTTTGATTCGTCGCTAACATCAGTAATCATATCGTCTTTTCTTCTTAATGAAATCGTCAGATATTCTTTGCCATCTATGCTGTCTATCGAATACTTATTTAATATAAAAGCAGGATAATAACTCTCATTATAATTTCTAGTGATCTCAAATACATCTAACACCTTCTTATCTAATTTTTCACCTTTAGTGTCGTAGACATTTATTTTCCAATATTCCCCCTTATCTGGATAATTTTGTTCCAGAATAGGAAAATCATCTCGCACTTCATTCCAAGCGGATTTTGCTTTGAATCGCGCCGCATAGGAAACAAGGAAACGACTACCAGCTATTCGCCCGGGAGAGCCAAACTTAGGCTTTTTATCAAGAACACTTACTTGTTGATTGACTTCCTTGTTACTATGCCAATCAACTGTGATCATTCTCCCATTTTCAATAAATTCATAATCCGTAATTTCTGTATCCACAATCCAATATTCATATTTAGATAAGTCTTGTTTTTCAAACTCTCGAATAGCAAATACAAAAAGGCTACATACACCAAGTAAAATTAGAAAGATAGCACCAATTTTTTTAGCTTTCACTTGACTATTCTCCCATCATCATATTTTTCTCTTAGACAATCATAGAACTCTTTCCCATTATACCACATGAACAATACCGTGAGAAGAGAAGAAGAGAAAAGCAAAAGAAAACCACCTGAAATGAA